>CADBEA010000025.1 GCA_902793635.1 uncultured Erysipelotrichaceae bacterium
CCAGGTGGCTCTCAACTTTCGATATGATGGTTCCCTGAATTCCGTTGTGGTGGCTCCGCACATTTCCGATGTCAGTGCTCCTCAACTCCGCCGTATGCACAAAGATATCAAAAATATCCAAGTAAGTTATCTAGGCCAATTATTACATTATGAATACAGTAGTAATTATTTAGTTATAACGCTTCCAACAGCATTTATTCTGTATCTTTTGTTTTATAACCAAATAATGAATCAATGTATATGTAAGCAAATTGATAGAGATAAGAACTATCTTTTTTTGCGTCAATTGTACCTAAATCCAATTGATCTGTTACATCAGGAATACTATCCCTAAAATTCTTCATTTTAGTCAGATCATATAACATGCTTTCTGGAATAATCTTATCCTGTTGGTTATAGTTCCGATCAGTTGATTGCATTTTTGAATCAAACGTTTAAATGTGACATTAGTTTATTTATTGGCAAAACACTATCTGTATATTTATCAGTTCCAACAGAAAAATTCCCAAAGGACGGTTTATCGAATAATGTAATTAAAGAAATACTAAAGTATATTGATGGATATAAAACAGGAACAAAAAGCATATCATTGCAGTTTACTGAATTAAAAACAAACAACAAAATCATTTATGAGATGCTTGCTGGTAATAAAACAGTTTCTCGCGTAATGAGATATCAGTACATCAATAATAACAACTACTCATTTAGATGCCGTTTGAGAAATGAATTGTGGCGAATCGATATGGATTCACGCAAAAAAATCTAAGGAATATTACAATCCCCCATACTTCTCATAATAAGTTGCCAGGAAAGCCTGTTCCTTGTTTTTGATATTTTCTTTGAACGCATCTGTCATCTGGTTCCAGAGGTTCGGATTGAAGGACAATATATTCAGGTCCTTGGAGTAATAAACGAATCTCTTTCTTTCGAACTTTTCAAATGGATTGGAAAGAATGGAATTCTTTAGTTTGACATCATCATTCAAGAACTCTTTGGTATACACACAATTCGGTCTGTCTACCGGCAGATTTCTGTTTAAGCGATCCATATAGAAAGCTTTATACCGTTCCATCAGCTGATCAATTTTCACTTCCCCTTCTTCATCTGCCAGATCCAGCATACTCAGCATATAGATCAGTTTGAATGAGAATGTCAGCGTGTTCTCATCAATAAAGTCTTCAAAGTCTTTCAAGATGGTCGTTTCATCATGAACTCCGAGATTGCGTGATGTTCTGATCTTCTCAATGTCATCCTTTGAGAAATACGGCACCATTCGGGAGCCTATTCGCAACTGCAGGGAACTGATACTGTTGTCTCTTCTGTACCAGTTCATTAAGGAACTGGTGCCGACATACAGTTCTCTTGCGGCCTGTTCAGGCGAAAGATAGCCACTATATTTTTCTTCGAATGTCAGAATGTCTATTTCCTGCATAGCCAGTTCTGTCTCATTCAAGCCCAGGATTTCCAGATATTCGTGATTGTTATTATTCTTCACACCCATGAAATCTGTATACAGAGGCATTCCCATCAGTGAATTGAAGCACATAGGAGTCATCTTGCCTTCATAGTTGTCAACGACATCAATGACATACAGGCATTCTTTACCGGGATACTTTCTGACTCCTCTGCCAATCTGCTGGGTATAGAGAACTTTGGATAAAGTAGGTCTTGCCATAACAACGACTTCTGTCTGAGGTGAGTCCCATCCTTCCGAAATCATCTGACAGGACATAAGAAACTGTATTTCTTTGTTGGCATACTGTTCAAAATACAGATCATTCTTTGGGTTGTTTCCGTATACAGCCCTTGCCTCGAATCCTTCCTGACGCATTAGTTTTTCCAGTTTCTGGGCATGCTGAATATTGACGCAGAACACAATACCCTGCTTATAGAAACCGGGTTTGGGGAAGAAGTATTTCTTCAGTGTTTTAACAATCAGTTCGTTACGGGATTCGACGATCAGTGTTTTCTCCAGATCAGCATAGTTATAGTCTTTTCCGTTATAGCGGACCATGGACAGATCAATATTGGAAAGTAGTCTGTAGCATCTGATATTGGCAACGATATCTTTATCGATTGCCTCTTTGAGTGTCATGCCGGTCTTATACTGACCGAAGATATCCTGCAGTTTCTTCTGATCCAGTCTTTCATCTGTAGCAGTCATACCAATCAGGTACTTTGGTGTGAAATACTGCAGTGTCTTGGCACAGTTGGCTGCCTGGGCATGGTGTGCTTCATCAAAAAGGATATAGTCAAAATAATCAGGCGGTGTCACATGTCTGCGCATGAAAGAGCGGTTATACAGTTCAATTGTGATATCCACACCCGTACCAAGCTGCTTGATTCTTTCTTCCCAGTCAGAACAGATCGCGACATTCGGCACCATGATCAGCACCCTGTGCACCTTGTTCTGCTTTACCAGACTGCGGATATCTTCCAGGCCGATCTGTGATTTGCCGGAACCTGTCGCACATACGATCAGTGATGTATTGATTCCCTCTGCTCTCGCCTTTTCCAGTTCTTTCAATGCTGTTTCCTGGTGCTCATAAAGGGAGAACGGTCTTGAGCCGCCGACAATATGCGCATTTCGGAAAGTGTTCTTCTCACCGAGATAAGCCTTGATGCTGTCGATTGCCTGGTCCTTGAAGCGCAGGTTTTCATAAGAAAAACGATATGTCTTGAATCCGAATACTGACAGTGTATTCTGCTTTTCCAATTGTCTTTGATATGTTTCTTTTGTTACCAGCTGGGGATGGTGATAACGGACACCGTTCTCTTCAATAGCGTAATTGCCCGTATCTGTTTCGATGACGTAGTCAACAAAGCCGTTTCTGCCTGCTTCAAGAGATAAGGAATATTCTTTCTGAAGATAATTCAGTGCGTCATATCCATATGCTTCGATAAAGAGATCTTCAAACACTTTTTCCAGCGGTGTGTTGTCTATATGCGACTTGTCAAACGATCCGCCGTCATCCTTAACCTCAATGCTTTCCGCCTGATAACCGATCCATTTCAGGATTTCCTGAGAGATATTCTCGTCCCCTGTGACATAGAAACGATACAGTTTTCCAGCCTTCTCCATCCATTTATTCTGCATTTCACAGTATTTGGAATAGTCAAAACAGGTATCTTCATCCTTGCTGTCACAAAGGTCATGATCCAGGATCACATAGATGTCATCACTGAAAAGGACAGAGGAATGATGATTCGCATCATAGTAATATTCCTCTGCCAGTTGAAATCCATGTTTTGCAAGATCAGATAAAAGTGTCATCTATTTCTTTCTAAGAATCACATTCAGCCACTGTTCTGCTTTACGGCCTGGTCTTACATCCGCAGTTATTCTCTGCTGAACGACTTCAAAACCACCGACCGCATCCAACAGCGTCTGGAATCTTTCTTCATTCAGATCAGTAAAGTACCTGCCGTTGCGGTATCCTTCAAAATCACCATATTTAAACGACACATACAGAATGCCATCTGTTTTCAGTGCTTTATACAGACGTGTCATAATATCCTGCAGCTCATTGTATGGAACATGGAGAATCGACGCGCAGGCAAAGATACCGTCATATTTGTCCGTCTCATCTAGTTCCTGGAACAGCATTTGCCGCACCGGAATACCGGCTGTCTCAGTGGCAATACGGACCATTTCCTCAGATCCGTCGATTGCTTCCACACGGTATCCCTTCTGCAGAAAATAGCGGCTGTCCCGTCCGGCACCGCAGCCAAAATCCAGAATCAGCGCACCCGGCTCCAGAAAACTCAGGAAAGCATCCTGAATATCAGAAAACTCCAGATCCACCGTGCTGCCGGCAAACTGAGCGGATTTCTCATTGTAATAATTCAGTGTCGTTTTAATATCGTCTGACATATTTACCTCAATTCAGTATTCCGGTTTCTTCGTAATCTTCCTCTTCTTCCGGTTCTTCCCTGTTTCTCTTCTTTGGTACCTTCACAGTGAAATCACCTTCAAACCAGGCAACACGATGGCCAAAGAGATACAGTTCTGTGCCTTCAACACGGTTGAACAGGATGCTTTCTGCTTTTGACGTTCCCTTCAGACTGCTTTGTCCTTCAAAGGTGACAGAGATTTCTCTGTGCAGGTCACAGTAGTGTGCTTCCGGCAATAACAGTAAAATCGGCAGTCCTTCCGGATCATAGTCATCCGGCTGGAAACGGAAGGTCAGCTTCAGTTTGCCGTCCTTCTGCTTCTTCGCCTTCATGATCACCGGGTAGTTGCAGAATTGAAGATCCGGCAGGAAGTCCATCGGGTTATCGTAGTGAACTGTTTTTACCGGTTTCTGGTAGGAAGAATTCTGCAGCGCTTCCAGCAGGGATGTACCGATCTGCAGCATGGTGCTCTGATCCCCTACTTCTTCGCCCGTTTCCATTCTGCTCTCCATGGCGAATCTGGCCAGCAGATAGTAGCGGTATGCCATATCCGGATCATACATCTGATCAATACCCTGCATAAACAGGTCACCCATGCGCAGGGCTACTTCAGGAAGTGATCCAAAGGAAGGATCTTCTGTGAAGGTTCTGTATTCCGTCGTATATAATTCGCGGATCATGGCGGCCGCGGCTGTTTCGTTCTTCTTCACGCCGTAGCCGTTCATGTACATATCAGCCAGCAGGTATCTTGCCTGCGAACTGCCGGACATGGCCGCAACAGACAGATGCTCTCGTGCTTTTTTATAGTTTGGTTCACCGTTGTTCGCTCTGCCGTAGAATTCAATGATGCCCAGTTGTTCGGCAGTGAGCGGATCACCGTTGATTTTGTATGATTTCTCAAGGTCTTTGGCGATCTGCTTCCAGTCGGCGTTCTCAGGATCCTGGTGCGTGAAAGCGATTCTCACTTTTACCTCCTGAGGCATCAATTCCTCGAAGAAACGTTCACATTCCTCCAGTAGTTCCTTTTCATCCCGGTTTGGCTTCTTATCTGCCGAAGCCCAATGGTTCGCAAACAGCAATGCTTCATAGGGAGTCAGAGTCCATTCCGACAGTGGCTTCTTCTGGTTCTCACGGAAGTTGAGAATGATACCGTAAATTGACTCTATATCAATTTCCGGATTGCTGGTGTATTTTTCCTCGATCTGATCGCAGACTTCCACTAATACGTCATATTCATTCGGCACAATTGGAGTACCAAAGTGATGTATGTTCCCCGTCTGGACGACACCCATTTTCAGAAGCTTGTAAAACATCTGCATCCATTCTTTCTCAAAATCAGGTTCATCCATACCGTTCAGAAAGGCTTCCTCGATATCTGACAGTTTTAAGAAATAGGAACCAACCGGCCAGCTTTCGGGCAGCCCGGCCCGGTTAATCAGTTCCTGAAAATCAATTTCATAGCGGCTAAATGCTTTAAGTGCTTCTCCAATTGTGTAATCCATAGATGTTTTTTTTCTCCTGTTATTCACTATTCTACAGTGATTTATTCTTTACACAGAAAATCAGATGATTTTCTGTTTCTTTGCCTCAGCAATGACCTCTTCATCGCTCATGGATGCCACTCTGGCAAGATCCATGACAGCCATCGGCATTTCCATCATGGCTGTTCCGTAATACTCTTCCAGTTCTTTTCTTACTTCTTCAATGTCTTTTTCATCCGGTCTGTTCATTTTCATATCCTCATTGTTTCATCATAGCGAACATCGCGTCCGGTGGAAAACAGTACTCCGCGTCGCATATATAACCGCGCAGCCACAGTGTCCCTTCGACATTGCGCAGATACAGTCCTTTCGGAAAGGCATCGTCTTTTTCCAGCGGCTCCGACAATACCGTGACCGCCGCGTCCGGTGCCGCATGCCGACTGAGAACAGCATCCAGGCTGGCCGGTTGCTCCTTCCAGGCAAGCCGCAGGAACAGGCCGGTGTTTGCTGGACAGGGTTTCAGATGCTCTTGTGAGAGCCGCGAAAAGATTTGCGGCAGCGTGGCTCCTTCCGCAAAGCCAAGCTCCCGCAGGGACAGGATCCGGACGGTGATGTCTTCTGCTTCTTCCGTTATAAAGGCCGGATGAGCGAAGTATTCTTCCGCGTAGTGATTGATCTGTATACCGTTCCTATGGAGAATCTCTTCGATCTGCTCTTTTGGAAATGGCTGGGCGTGTACGGTGATTTCTTTCATATGTTTTCTTTTTCTGCCAGGATCTCTTTGGCTCTTTTCAAGACGGGCACTTCCCGGTTACTGATCAGTCTGCCCAGTTTTGTCTTCCGGCTTTCTTCATAGGCGGCCAGTGCCTCATGGTAAGAAAGCTTTCGTACGGTCAGATGAAAACTGTCGATTTCATCTTCCGTCAGGTGTCTTCTGCCAAAGGAAGTCACCCGGCAGAGATAATAGTGGTTGATATTGTGGCGGTGAATCAGATTGTAATAGTCACTGACAATACCGATCTTCGTCAGAATCTGAACCTCCGCTCCGAGTTCTTCTTTCAGTTCCCGGTGCAGGGCCGCTTCCAGTTCCTCGCCTGCCTCCACCCCGCCGCCGGATGTTTCGATCAGTTCCGCTTTGCCGAAGTCGTCGTCCCTCTCAATATGGGCAAAGTAATAGTATCCTTCTTTATCAACGACAATAGCCCGGACAATCGTGCGGTCATGGTCAATGCCGGTAAACGGCCATTCTTCATCTTCTTGTGATAAATACAATTCATCCTGTGGTTTCATCATTTACCGCCTATTGCCTGTCAGTCTTTTATTATACCCGTCTTTTCGATACTCTGATTCAGTCTTTCAGGAAGTCTACGATCATTTTCTTCTCTTCGTCGCTCAGGAAGTTCATATGTCCCCTGCCTTCAAGAAGATACGTCTCACAGTCAGGAATGATCTGCTTCGCCCTTTCGATCACACCCGGACCGGGAAACAGGCAGTCTTTTTCCGCTGCCATGACAAGTGTCGGTGCTTTGCAATGACGCATCAGGCCGGCGGAAACATCGGCCGTAGTCATAATTGAACGCGGACAGTGAAGTCTCAGCACTCTTGCCGGGATGGCCGATCGTATCGACAGCGTAGATATGAAAGTCATCCTACAGGAAGTCACAGGCCAGCAGATTGTAGGCAGTCGTCGCATTGCCGCCATGGAACACCAGCAAAGGCTCCTTCGTCAATGTTCCCGTTTCAATCAGATGGGTCCTTCCGAAGGACGTATTCACATAGACATCCTGATACGTCCGGTCCAGCCGCTTCAGCTGTTCGTCATACAGTGCCAGGATCTTTCGTTTTCCTGCTTCACTGTTATAGATCGTCTTCATTCTTTCCGGACCTTTTCCTGCCGATAAACCATATTGGCGCACTTCCCGTCGTTTCTATTCATCCCATCATCTGCCGCTTTGGCAAACAGACAGTTGGCTGCCATGATATTACCAGCCGGTATTCCCTCAAAGGAAGGATCCATGACCTCTTCACAAAGACTGATCATTTCATCGAGGATCTCTTTGCCGCCGAAATTGTGCGGATGGGAATACAGCACCTGATCATACAGGTCACTGTATTTCTCTCTGAATTCCTTCAGACTATCCCGGTACTCCTCAATCGTCGTACTTTCGTTCAGCTGTATGAACGTGGCGGAATTGCAGGCATCGCCAAACAGAACAATCCGGTCTTCCACAAACAGCGCGCAGTGTGAGCCCTGCGTATGTCCGTACATCGGCAACATCCTCACATGATACCCGCCCAGATGAAATACTGTCTCAGGCACATAGGTACAGACCTGCTCTTCCCGTAATTCAGGGATCAGATTGTCATAGGATACGTCTTCACCCTGGCTGGACAGATAACCGGCTCTTGCGTCCTTGCCGGAGCTGCGCAATGTCAGTTCCTTATCATTTTCCGGAACAGAGATCAAAGCGAATTCACCGGCACCGCCGACATGATCCAGATGACCATGTGTTGCGACAACCGTAACCGGCAGATCTGTCAATGATCTGACATATTCCCACAGACTGCCAAGACCCAGACCGGTATCCACCAGCAGTGCCTGCTCATTGCCAACCGCAAGATAGGCAAAGACATTGCCGGGGCAGCGGATGCGGATCAGTCTTTCCGTGATCTGTTCATTCGTAAAGGTCATATATGTTCACCTCTTCATGTTTTATTACTATCAGTGTATGATGAATCGGGATATTTGTTGACGGCATTTTATCTATATATGATTCCTGATAAGTATGGTTATAATGAAGACATGAAAATCATACTTGTCAGTGACACCCATACCAATGCTTCGGTATTGGCGAAAGTCAAAGAGAAATTCCCCAGCTATGATCAGTACATTCACTGCGGTGACATTCTTGTTTCACCGGACAATGCCTGCGGCTTTCATGCTGTAGCAGGCAATCTCGATGATCAGTCTATGTATCCGCAGGAATCGGTATTGAATGCCGGCCGTCTGCGCATCCTGATCAAGCATGGCCATGATCTGTTTATCGGTGCTGATCCGAATTACCGCGCGGTTGCCCGCTATGCCCGCAAACATGGCTATGACGCGGTGTTCTTCGGACACTCCCATATGTACTACGACGGAGAAGTCGACGGCATCCGCCTGCTCAATCCCGGTTCCCTCTGGAAGAGCCGTGACAACAGTCCGCGGACCTTCATGGTCGTCACCATTGAAGATGACATCATCAAAGCCGAGAAGAAAACATCGGTAGATCTGCTGTAAAGAAAAACGATCTGCGCATCATCAGCGCAGACCGATTTTTTTCTGGATGGCTTTCTGTTTCTTGGCTCTTTCTTCCAGCTTCTTGACAGATTCGGCAATGCGCTTTTCACTGTCAATGACCGGCTTGATGGCAGGATAGTTCTTGATGTAGATTTCGTGATATCTGGCATCTTCCTTGATCGTGCCGGACATGACGGAGAAAAGACGCCTGAGGCTGAAGTACTTCAGGGTGCTGCGGCCGTCCTTGGCTTCCTTGTCGGTTGCTTCGAGTTCCTGGCCGGTGACCTTCTGAAGGATCTTCGCATTGGCATACATTTCCGTGCTGTGCTTCTTCAGCGGTTCGATATACAGACGCTGACCGTCCATGTCCTTGGTCAGATCCTGCATGGCGAATGCCATGTCGAGGATGAACTGCTGCCACTTCAGAAGCTTTTTCAAATCTTTCTTGTTGATCTCTTCCATGTATATTCCTTTTACAGGGATATTGTACTTGATTTGGACAGAACTGTCATTGTTTAAAAACACCCGTCATCTGACGGGTGTCTTCAACAGTGAATGCTTATTTGACTGCGTCTTTCAGAGCCTTGGCTGCTTTGAAGCCCGGTGTTCTGCTTGCTTCGATCCGGATCTTTTCTTTTGTTGCAGGATTGATACCTTCTCTTGCGGCACGTTCCTTGACTTCGAATTTGCCGAAACCGCTGATGGAGATTTCACCGCCGTCCCTTAATGTATCGATGATCTCGTCGAATACTTCAGCAACAACTGTTTCTGCAGCTTTCTTTGTCAGACCGCAGTTTTCAGCTACTCTTTCAACGATATCCTTCTTGGACTTCACTAAGATTGCTTTACTCATGTTCAATTCCTCCTTGCGTAAAACTCTTATATTTTACTGACAGATATTTAAAATTGCAAGAATGTTGTTCAGGAACCTGACACTTCTGCAAGGTACAGCGCATAGACATCCCGAACCGCATCTTTCGGCAGAAGCGCCCGCATACCCCAGCCGTTGTCACTCATAATGGCCAGTCCCCTGCTTTTTGCGTCATCTTCGACGATGTCGCGGATCAGCAGTTCCAGCGGCAATGTCTTCTGACTGGCTGTCGGCACATGGTCTTTCGCCTCACATGATGTGAAGACAAGACGCATGCCGCCGCGCTTCATATCCTCTTCGTAGCTGTTCAGATAGACCCTTGCGCCATTGAGCAGACAGTTATACAGCTGCAGGCACATCCTGGCCCATACTTCCTCTTCCTCATGCATGAGGAATTCATTGACGGCCTTCTCCAGTGAATATAAGCCGCCATGTTCATAGTCGTCTTCCTTTGTCTGCAGATAATGACTGCGGACAAAGGTCACAGCTGCTGTATCTTCATTGCCGAGCGACACCATTTCACCATTCTCATAACGGCTGATCAGCACCCTAAAAACCGGCAGTGCCGTATCACGGCAGTAGAAATGATATGCCGTACCGTTTTTCAGATCCATGATATCTTCTCTGATATCGGCTGTGTTCAGCAGCGGAATCAGGGAAGATATCCCTTCATATACCATCGGAATACAATGCGGACTGTTATCTGTATCTTCATCGTCCACTGACCAAATCATCGTATTTTTCTTCATTCCAGTCTCCTGTCACTATTATTATAGTCCCCGGCTGTTATACTTTTCCTGTAAGACCGGTATATTTGTCCGGGAAACAGAAAAGGAAACACAAAATGACAGTAACGATCAGATATGCTTCAGCAGATGATGCTGACCTGCTCACTCGCACCCGCCTGAGACAGCTTGACGACGAAGAAGAACATCCCGACACAGATATCTATGACAATGTGTGCAGCTGGTTTACGGAAAACCTGAACAACGGCAGCCTGCATCAGGTCATCCTGGAAGAAGACGGTCAGCTGATCGCCACCGGCGGTCTGATTGCATTTCCGATCCCGCCCAGTTTCTTCAAACCGAAAGGAAGAAACGGCTATATTCTCAACATGTACACCATACCGGCCAGACGCCATCAGGGCTTTGCCGAAAAAGTACTGCAGTTACTGCAGGATACAGCAAAAGAAGAAGGCTTCGAAGTTATCTATCTTCGAACTTCCGAATGGGGCCGGCCGGCATATGAAAAAGCAGGCTTTCAGGCCTGCGGTGACTGGATGGACTGGACGGTACGATAAACCGGCAGAGATCTGGTTTCTGTCAGTCTCCGTATTTTTTTATCAGAAGATCCATGAAATCTTTGTGAGACATTCCGTTCTCATAGTTTGGACCACCTTCCTGGAGATACATACCCTCAAGATTAAGTTCCGGATAAGCGTTGACAAGGAAAGTGAGAATAGAGGCGTCGATATGGCGGTGGTTTGCGCTGCGTGAGATACCTGCGCCATGACGGTTGCACCAGTCAAGAAGTTCCTGTGTTTCCTCCAATGTGCCGCCGCTGATGAATCCCAGCAGTTCATCGTTGACTGCTTTCTGTTTGTTGTTCTCCATGATTTGTTTCTCCTTAATACACTAAGTGCCATATCATGCATGACTCTTTTTTATTGCATCTCATATCTGTTCTTTTTTTTCTGTGATTCATACTTCCCGGAAAAGAAACCGGCAAAATACAATACATACCGGCTTTAAAGCCGTCAGAGATCCGTTTATCAACAGACGGCTTTGCATTTCATGTGATCCTCCCTTTCGTTTGGTTTGACATCTTACAACCGAATTAGTATAATCTAACCATATAGTTAGACATAACTAACTAAAGAGGAGAAAGATGTCAGATACCGAGATCATTCGTTACTGTTCCCCTACTCTTGCCGGTCTGAAAACCGCCAGTCTGTTCGCTACCTACTTCAGTGATTATGAACATCTGCGGAAACAGATCACCCGGATCAACGCAAAACTCAGCAACAGCGGTCTGCGCCTGATCCCGCTTTCATTCCGGAATAACAGAGCATTGATCTATATCTATCGGGAATCTGCCCTGGCCAGAGATATACTGCGCAGCGCATCCAGACAGATTCTTGAACAGCTTGGTTACGCACCTGAAGATCCTTTACGAAGTGTCTGCCATCTGTCACGAAGGATCCGGGAAAGCGATGTCTTCCCACATGAAATAGGCTTTTTCCTGGGCTATCCGGAAACAGACGTGATCAGTTTCATGGACGGCCGCAAGGACTATGTCTGCGCAGGTGTATGGAAAGCATACTCTCATCCTGAAGAAGCGAAGAAAACATTCTCTCTTTATAAAAGATGCATTGAACTTTATACAAAACGGCTGGCAAACGGAGAACCGATTGACCGGCTGATTGTTAAATCAAATTAAAAGAAAGGTAGAAAAAGAAATGAGTAAAACAGCAATCGTATTCTGGAGCGGCACCGGTAACACGGAAGCCATGGCTCAGGCAGTCAGGGAAGGAATGGAAGGAAAAGGCGCGGAAGTCAGCGTCATGGGACCGTCTGAATTTACTGCGGACATGGTCAATGACTATGATGCCATCGCATTCGGATGCCCGGCAATGGGTGCCGAAGTTCTTGAAGAAACCGAGTTTGAACCGATGTTCAGTTCCGTGGAAGGCACACTGGCCGGCAAAAGGGTCGGTCTGTTCGGATCCTGGGGCTGGGGCAACGGCGCCTGGATGGAAGACTGGCAGGCCCGTACAGAGGCAGCCGGCGCTGACACAGTTCCGTATGTCATCTGCATGGAAGCACCGGACGAAGCAGCTCTGGCTGAATGCCGTGCCATGGGTGAATCCCTCGCATAAAAACTTTGGAAGACGGAAAGCATATTTTCCGAATCTCAGCAATTAAAAAGAGGCGTAACCCGAAGTGTCTGATGAAGAATCATCAGTCACCTGCCGGTTACTGCCCTTTTTCTTTTTCATCTTTCAGCAGTCTGATCCATTTTCTCTGTCTGTGCGTATAAAAGATGTTGGCCCATATTCATATGAAGAATGTCTTCCATCCGGCATTGATCACCACCATGTCTGTATATTCCGTATGATCCGCATCAAGCATCTTCAAAGTGATCTGATGGTTCCAGACAGGAACATGTTCATTCCCCTCTTCACTTTGGATCCCGTCTTCATCCAGGTGAACGATATGAATGGTATGCGTGCCATAGGGAATACAGCCGAAAAGAAAGAACTGATAGGAAGGAGTCTGTCCGGCAGTCCATATCTCCGGAGCCTTCCCGACAGGCTGAAAAGACGCATATGGCCAGGCGATATGCTGCAGTGTTTTCAGCTGCTGCAGTTTCGCGAGTACTTCTTCCCGGCCGGCGGGAAACACAGTTGTTTTCCGTACGATCATAACAGACATCCGGCTGTGATCAGAACTATCGCGAACAATGAGAAACCGATGCCCATGGCACCGCCGATCTTCACATTACATTTTCTGAGTGGAATCAGGATCAAAGCGGCAGTAAAAGGATTCAGAAGCGCCATGATTTTCGGCACGGGAAGATCCTGTCTCAGAATGGCGATGATCATGATTGCCGTCGTACCCAGGAACAGACTGACGGCGCTGATCATGGAAGGAACGGCCGCGTATTTACCGACTGCTTCAACGGCGGCCAGGGCATCTTCCTCAGGCAGTCTGCCGGCGATCCGGCGGTAGACTATATACTTCGAGCAGACGGAACCATGATAGAAAAGACCGGTATAGGCACCGATGAAAGTATTGATCTTCAAAATCAGAGCAAGTGAAGGATTCTTCATGCCGATCCGTTCCGCCAGCATCCACATGGTCAGATAGGTTCCCGGCTGACCGAGGAAGGAAAGCCAGAAAGCCTTGTCGAACCAGGCCTCCTTCACTTCACACCACCAGGACGCCGGCTTACCCAGTGACCTGGCATCGATTTTTTCATTTTTCCTTCCCGAATAAGCCAGTGGCACATCCGCCTGGGCACAGAGAATGCCGCTGATCACACCGACGATACCGATAATTATATAAGCATTCATAAACCGCCTCTCAGGATGCCATGCATCTTTCAATTGCGTCCAGCACCGGCTGCCGCCATTTCTTCTGGAACAGCCATGCCTCATGCTGCATATCAAAACGGAGAATATGAGGATTGCGGAAATGCTGATAATAGCGTTTCTCGTATTTCGGACCCATTTTCAAAGCATAGATAATATGAACAACGGTGTCTTTAACATAGATGCCGTTCTGCAGAGGTGTGACATAATCAGAATAGAACTCCCGGCATACCGTATCCGGATGCAGAGATACGATGCTCTGACAGAACTGGTTCATGAACTGATCTGTTTCCGCGTCCATTTCCATACCGAAGTTTTTCACCAGCATATCCTTGAGCTGTTTCTGCTTCTTTTCATTCTTGCCGGCATCGGCGATCCATCGGCCGACGATCCAGGTCATGATCTTCGCGACAAACGGACTGCCCTGATCAAGATCGGAAGAGCCGATGAAGCCATGATCGATATGGATCCGTTCCCTCTGGATAAGCAGACCGACAAAACTGCCGCCCAGTGAAGAGCCATAGGCACCGTTCACATGACCGTCATGATGTTCAAGAATATAGTCCTCGATTTTTTTCGTTACAGTCAGCATATCCGTAAACGGTTTTGTTTCCTTTTCGTCATCGAAGCCGTCATAGTTGACACAGATCAGATGATATTTCTCACTGAGTATGTCAATCACTTCATGGAAATTGATTTCCCATGTGCATGCTGTTCCCGGCAGCAGCAACATAGTCTTTCCTTCCATGTTTCCCATTTCCGTAAATTTCATGATTTCACCGCCTTTCTCATCGTCACCAGCAAGCCCGTAAACATCCAGAAATTGCCGATACTGATCCATCCTGCCATCAATGCATTGCGCAAAGGTGTTTCCGGCAGAAGCTTCAGCAGCATCGTCAGAGCCATGCCGAATGCGGTACAGAAAATCCAGCACCACTTCGGATATGGTGTGTATCCCTTTGCAAAAGCCAGCACATGCGCCGCCTGCTGCAGCCAGAAAAAGATCAGAAAGAGGATCATTCCCGGCAGCAGGAAATACATACCGAATTTCACTGCGGCAGACACCGCCGTATCCGGACTGAAGGCCATCATGTATTTATAGAAGAACACACTGGCCAGACATGGCACATGCACACCGCACGCCGCAAAGATCAGATAACCGAAAATGCCCGAACGATACAGATGGGCGTATTTCTGTGAATACGGTGCGATCAGCCGGTAAATACCGAAATAACAGAGTCCTTCCAGAGGGATTCCGACCAGTCCCAGAAAAGACGACCAGAAGATCCGCGTATCAGAAACAGTCAGGTAAGCAGACAGAAACCCTTCCATGCCCGGTTTTGACGCATCATGCATGCCCCATCCCAGCAGAACATCTCCGGCCATGACCATGCATGAGGCAAAAATACCGATGATCAGCAGTTTTCTGATCCGCGGCCAGTCCAGGGTATCCGGAATTCCGATCTCGTTATAGGAACCTGCTTTATGCATACTGATTTCCTTTCTTCCTAGATGTTAGTCAAGGCAAACTCATAATTATTGTAATGCAGAATCACCGTCAGTGATACCGCAAAATGAAAAACGGCATGTTCTGCCGTTTCAGTTGCTCAGCGTCGTTTTCTGGTGCTGACAATATACCAGTCATAGAAGAAGGATCCGGTATTGCCTTCTTTCGGATAGCTGTCTTCCGGAACATCGAGGATGTACCGGCTGTAGCCGTTGATGATCTGCGTGCCGGAAGGATGTGTCCTTTCACGCTGGAAGTCACCGTATTCCTGATGGACGTGGCCATGCAGCATATACTTCGGATGATACTGTTCCATCAGATCATTGAAGCAGTCAAAACCGGCATGGGGAAGATCGTCGAGGTCGCCATAGCCTTCCGCCGGCGCATGGGTCAGAAGAATGTCAAAGCCGCCGGTAAACAGCAATGTTCCCTTCAGCTTGCGGATGCGCTTCTGCATCTCCTTCTCGGTATACATATCCGGCCCGCCGTGATAACGGTAGGAGCCGCCCAGTCCGAGAATTCTCAGGCCATGGAAGTTATAGACCTGATCGTCGATGTCAATGCAGCCTTCCGGCGGCTTGACGTCATATCTTCCGTCATGATTGCCTCGGACATACAGCAGCGGCACATTGACGACTGTCGTCAGAAATTCCAGATACTCACTCCGCAGATCGCCGCAGGAGAGGATCAGATCCACCCCTTCCGTCTTCTTCGGTGAATAGTAATCCCATAAACCGGGATCTTCATGATCAGCTACGACCAGGATCCTCATACCGAAGGCTCCTGCTGATACGGCAATGACCCGATGATATTGTCATTGAGCCACTGCATGTGCAGTATCTCCTCATTGCTCAGTTTCGCGTCGTAAGGTCCTTTGATGATGCCGGTCTGGGAGTGCAGTTCACCATCAAACGGATTCAGTTTTTCATGGATCAGACCGTTCTTGAGAAGCTGCACCAGTTTCCGGGAAGAATACGGCAGGGAGCCGGATACTCTGACATCGAGCACTTCGGCACTCATGCCCCACCAGTAGTTCAGATGCGAAGCACGGAAACTCACCTGACCTTCCAGCAGGCTTTCCGCCAGTCTGGTATAGTAGTTGCCCCAGTTAATGACCGGGTTGGCCAGATTGACCGTATTGCCGTCCTTCAGCTGCCAGATGCCGTACTTCATACTGTCACCATGCAGATCAGGCAGTTCGGTTCCCGAGAAGACACTGATATCCAGTGCTTTCATCTGTTCCTGCCATTCGGCATCGAGCTGATCCTTCCAGGACAGAATGATCTCGGCATAAGGATCGATCATCGCCGCGCCGATTGCAAAAGCATTGATCTCGGCAATCGTTCCTTCCCTCGGCATTTCGGAAAGATAAGCAATGCGGTGTGAATCCGCAAAGACTGCCGCCAGAGCACCAAGCAGGAATTTGGCTTCGTACATACGTACGTCATAGACCGGCAGTACATTCTTTGTCATATTGCCGGAGCAGTTCAGAAAGGTTCTTTCCGGCTTGCGGACAGCCGCCCGGTAGGTATCCTCGAAAGCTTCCGGGAAGGTCGTGATGATCACATCATGGTTTTCCGAAGCATCCGTCAATGCCTTGCGCAGGACTGCAACATCCTGACAGTTTTCATAGGTATCGGTCTGCACTTTTGAACCGAGTCTTTTTTCCAGAATGATACGGCCCAGTTCATGATCAAAAACAGCCGCGGATTCCTTCGGGGAAGCTTCATAGAGGAAAGCGATACGCAATGGCTTATGGGCAAACGGCAGAGGCAGAGGCAGAACCTTTTTGACTTCATTGAGCGGATCTGCTTTCTTTTCCTGCGGTTTGACAGCAATGGCCGCCGGTCTGTTTTCTTTACGCAGTGCTTCCTTCACACGGACAAACTGTTTCTGATAGGCTGTCTCATCGCTGACCCGCAGCCCTTCCAGACCATACACCGAGACAAAAGCGAGGAACGCCTCCCCCTGCGGTCCTTCCAGACCGTATTTCTCAGCGGATTTGCAGAAACGGTAATAGAGGGCCGTCAGACGGCGTTTCTGCTCGTCTGTCCAGACCTGATTCAGGGAATAGCCCAGAAGATCCGCGAGCTTCTGATAGCCGCCCGGGGTGGTGATTTCCGGTTCGTATAAACCGGTCGCTTTGTACCAGACAAGGAATTCTTCATAGAGAGGATCCTTTTCATCCGGCAGGATTCTTGTCACATCAGCCAGAATCGTCGGTACATCGAGATATTTCATGACGGAAACGCGTTTGTTTCCCTCCTGTACATAGAAGCGGTGTTTGTATTCAAAAACCAGGACCGGATCCTGAATGCCGGAAGTCTCCTGATAGTTATACAGGGAACCCCATTTCGCCGCGAATTCTGTCTGGGGATCAGCGGCCGGCATGAAATTGCAGGCAAAAGTATTCTTTCTGCCGGCTGTCTTTGTGCCGACGATCTGACTCAGAGGAATCTCCATGGTGCCAAGCCGGACCATTGAATGCGGATAATCATCCGGCAGGATTTCATCCAGCGCTGAAAGATACGGGTACTGTCCCTTCAGAACGGCGGCACGGATCGCTTTATCAGCTTCTCTGCGCGCTTTCACATATGCATCATTCATAAACAGACCTTCTTTGTTTTATGCGTATATGCACATTATAGCAAGGATACAATGACGATTTGTGAAAGGAATGAAAAAACCGGTCATATGACCGGCTGTGAGACAATCAGAAGTTTGTTTTTCCGGATACGGCTGCGAATTTGTTGGCTTCCGTGATTCTGCCTTCCGCAGTTGTAAGAACTGCCTTGACAGCGTCGGTGCCCAGCAGCAGACGGAACGGAGCTTCTTCAGCGAATGCCATTTCATAGACGACTTCACCGGCTTTCATCGGATCGCCCGGCTGCTGTCTCTTGTTTACGGCATTGGCATTCTTCCATGTCGAATCCTTGTAGGCATCGACCTTCAGCGGTGCGCTCTTGAGTGCTTCGTCATAGAAGTGTGTACGGAACGCACCCGGTTCAATGACCATGACACGGATGCCCAGCGGTGCCAGTTCCTTGCACAGACCATCAGTCAGAAGATCGAGAGCTGCTTTGGAAGAAGCGTAGTAGCCGGAACCGACAGCGGAACGTTCAGCGGCGATACTGGTGGTGTTCATGATGACACCGGTGCCGCGGGAACGCATGCTCGGCAGAACAGCCTTGATCATGTTGATCGGGCCGAACAGGTTTGTTTCAAACAGTTCACGGATAGCTTCGTCTTCACCCTCTTCAACGGAAGAACGGTAGCCATGACCGGCATTGTTGATCAGAACGTCGATTGTGCCGAACTTTTCAATTGTCTTGGCGACGATGTTCTTCATCTGTTCAACATCAGCCATATCCAGAGTCATCGGCAGACATGTATCCGGATAGTCATTGGCGATGCCTTCCAGTTTGCTTAATGATCTGGCGGTGATGACAGCGTTGTCACCGTGAGAGAGTACGGCTCTGGCGATGCCTTCGCCGATACCGCCGGCACTTGCGCCGGTAATGATCCATGTTCTCTTTGTCATTTTCTTATCCTCTTTCTTTCTATTACAGTTTTACCGGATAGATGGCAGCCAGACCGCCGTCTACCAGGATTTCGACACCATTGATGTAAGATGATTCGTCACTTCCCAGAAATACCGCCGTATTGGCAATGTCTCTGACATGCCCGACCCTTCCGGCCGGAATCAGTGTCGAGCGGTACGCCTGGCGTTCTTTTTCTTCTTCCTTGCTGCGGCCCAGCTCGCCGCCGGCCGCTTCGGTCGGGATGATACCCGGGGCGATCGCGTTGACGCGGATCCTGCGGTCTCTTAATTCATTGGTCCAGGTATGAATGAATGACTTCTCAGCCGACTTGGCTGCGATATACAGACTGAAATCCTTCAGGCCGAGGGAAGCAGTTACTGATGTATTCAGGATGATCGTTGATCCTTCCGGCATGAGCGGCAGGCAGGCCTGCACAGTGAAGTAGGAACCCAGCACGTTGGTATGCATGACCCGATCGAATTCTTCCATCGTGACATCTTCCAGGGAAACATATCTTCCGACGCCGGCATTGGCGACGACGATATCGACATGACCCTGTTCCTCTTTGATCATTTCGGCAACCCTGTTCATATCTTCCCGGTTGCCGACGTCAGCTGTCATATAACCGACGTTGCGGCCGATCTTTTCAGCAGCTTCCTTCAGGACTGCTTCACGGCGTCCGGTGATATATACATACGCGCCTTCTTCCACATAATGTCTGGCCATCTCGAAGCCGATGCCGGTTCCGCCGCCGGTGATCAGCGCCACTTTGTCTTTCAGTCTCATTGGCTTTTCCTCCTGTCTGTATAGTAGCAGTCAGAAAGCCGGAACCGAAGTCTCCTTTTGGAAATCAGTGTCTACCAAATGGTATTCACTCTTTGGAAATCAACGAAAGGAACTTTTTAACCTTTTCGGAAGGAAAGACAGAATGCAGAATGCCGTAGGGAATCGTATACTGCCATGCCACATCGACGATGTTCAGCATCGGATGCGCCTTAGCCCACTGTTCACTGGTAACCAGCAGCCAGCCTTTCTTTTCGCAGTCGTTGAAGACCTGCATATCAAGATGTTCAAAGTCATGGATCCTGACATCTTTGATTTCTTCGGTGAGATACTTACGGATACCATCCATGGCATGGATCTTGCCGGGACTGATCAAAAGAACATCGGATCCTTTCAGATCCTTCGGGACAATATCAGCCCGGTGGGAAAACGGATGTCTGCGTGATACGGCGATCTTGACTTTGACATCCATTAATGCAGTTCCCGAACAGTTCCGATAAGCATAATGTGTTTCATCACAGATCCCTGTCAGCATGTCGATCTCCGTGCCGAGGCCGGCAAATACACGGCTGATATCAGCCGGTGTATTCTGAAACGGAATGATCTGGATCTTCAATTGCGGCCACTGCTCATAGATCCTGACCCAGAGGTCGGTGATCAGATCAGCACTTGTGACCGGTGAAGTGGCAACCCGCAGAACACTGCTTTCATCATCAGCACTGCTGCGTGCCCTGGAGATGCTTTTCTCGGCATATTCCAGTAACAGTTTGCCGTCGGTATACAGCGAATGACCGGCGGCCGTCAGCTTGAGACCGCGGCTGGTGCGCTCAAAAAGCACCGTTCCGGTTTCCGCTTCCAGAGCATCAATCTGTTTGATGATTGCCGAGGGAGTCACATACATCTGTTCCGCTGCTTTGCGGAAGGATCCGGCATCCGCGGTAAGGATCATTGTTTCCAGGTGTCTGAGATTCAGCATGGGTTATCCTCTGTTTTTATTGTAATATACCACCATTGTAATTTCATATAAAAACCGTGTACTTTTCTGTACACGGCTGTATGAATCATTTGTAATCGAAACCGGACGGTTCGTTGAGCGGCTTCTCGAGAAGCTCGGGATTGTCGCAGATATGCTTCAGCAGTTTCAGGCTGCGGGCGAAGTAGAAACCATCACCGATTCTTTCGTCGATCGTCGCACCGACGTCAATGACATCGCGGATCTCCTTGTGGCCGTCTTCCATCAGGATCTCTTCCTTATGCAGGGTGCCGATCGTTACCATGATCGAATTGGTTCCGTAGTTGTTCAGATGATGGTACACGGACGGACACTTGATACTGCCCAGGTTGGATACCAGGATCGAGGAATAGTTCGGATCGCCGTCGGTCAGGAACTTCGGGTTGACGCCCCAGAAATCCATCCAGCGGATCACCCGGATCGAAGCGGCGAAGATCGGCCTTGGCAGTGCGGCGAACTTGTCGAGCAGTTCATCAATGCCGCCGGTCGCATGTTCGCTCTTGCGGGCTTCTTTGACATCTCCGATGATCTTCTTTGAGATTTCATTGACCGTATCAGTCATCTCCGGTATGAAGTACATCAATGTTTCCTCGGCACCGTCGGTAAAGCGGCGCTTGGCAACGAAAGACAGACTGATCTCGTTTCTCTGATAAATGCGGTAGCCCTGGATAAAACGGTTCATCTGCGGCCGTTCCACCAGCATTCTCGCCAGAGCCGTGATCATGCAGTGGAAGATCGTCATCTTCTCTTCTGTTTTGCCTTCGTTCTTCTTTTCCAGATAAGCAATCAGATTTGTCGCGTCGATCGTATCGTGCAGATACACTTCGCAGTCCGTACGGTTCGGGAACAGTGCAGTCATGACGGTCTGCAGACCGGGTGCCTTGACCCGTGTACCGTCGCGGCGGTCGCCCCATTTCACCTTTTCTTTTGTCATAATACCAACCTCTTTGTTTCTATCCTAACGTATATTTTATCATCATTCATTCTGCCAGTTCACAAATGTACTCCTGCCCTTTAACGGTCTGCAGGCGGTAGGTACCGGCCTGCGGCACCACGACATCCGCCTGAAACGGGCGGCCTTCCGTGAAACCGTTTTTGTTCAGAACGGCGATCATCGCCTGATTGTCCGCGTTGACATAGGCGGTGATCCTTTCGCACCAATGTTTCTCATTGAGCAGATCCTTCAATTGCCGCAATGCCTCTGTGCCATAACCCTGATTGGCATATGCTGTTTTCATGATCAGATCCAGTTCAGCATCGTCGTTATGGTCTTTCGTCACTTCGATCTTGCCGATGATCTGATCGTCAAGAACTATGGCATAGCAGAGAAACGGTTTGCCGTCCGCCAGTTCCCGGCGCACGGCCAGCAGATACTTCCGTGTGCTGTTCAATGGCAGCGGCACCGGCAGATGGACCAGACAGAAGCTCTGATCAGCTTCGGCATACAGTTCTTCCAGCGGTTCCTTGCGAAGATATGGGAACTTTTCCAGTCTGATCATACATCCATCCTCCGGATCAGTTCACATGATCCAGCAGATTGAAATATGACACGTCGCTCATCTCGACGCTGCCGTCCGCCTTCTTCCAGGCTGTCGTCACAAACAGCTGCATGACCCCGTTCTCCTCACCTTTGGCAAGAACGAGATAATTGGTGCCGCTGACAACCTGTCTGGCCAAAAGAGCCAACGGATACAGCACAGCGCCTTCATACTGATCAGCTGCCAGATTGTAGTCAGTGAAAATATCCTGCGGCAGTGTGATGGCGTTGGCGATCTCTTTGTTCACACTCCAGCCGCCGACCAGATCAGCCGGGACACCCTGTTTGCCGGCCGCATCCGGAATTTTGATTTCCTTGACGGATGTGATTGCCGCTTCATGTGTCGCGGTTTCATAGATGACCGCGATCACCCATTCAGGCTGTTCTTCATCGTCATTCAGACACAGATAGGCATAATTCATGCCGGAAACCACCTGGGTGGCCACAACAGTCACTGGGATCAGGGTCGCATAACCACCGTCCGCGGCTCTTGCCTGCTCAAACAGCAGTTCTTCTTCCTCACGCAGAACGGGCGTGAATTCCGTATTGATTTCCCAGCCGCCGAGGTCCTGGTTACCAACCCCGGTGCCGAAACAGCCGCACAGCAATACAGCCGCCAGAACGGCAATACCTGTTTTTTTCATGATGTTCACTCTCTCCATGATGGCATTATACCATTTCCGCGACAGCCCGGCGGATCGCCGCATCCACTTCTTCCCGTGTTCTGCGGCATTCATCCGTATAACCCTTGGCGGCCGGGAAACATTTCGGCAGCAGGAAGTCGACACCAACCGGCAGCAGCATCTTCATCATCGTTTCCGGCAGGATGAAATGCGTGCCGTGGGCGAAAGTCAGCGGTTCAAACACACAGCTGTGTTCTCTTGTTTTCAGCCTTTCTTCGACACGGCGGATATACCGGCAGGTATCCCACAACGCGTCGTCTTCGGCACCGATCATCAGTACATGACCCTTCGCGTTTTCGACTTTGATCTTCATCTCTTCCGTCAGCGGACACCTGTTTTCCGATTCGTCGAACATATTGCGGGCTGCTGCCATATTATGCGTGTTTTCCGCCTCCTGTTTCAGCATCTGCCAATAATCGGGATGGGCATAGGCATACGGCAGATACGGCAATGCCTCATGACGCCAGGTCAAAGTTGACTCACCTTCCGCCGGCCTTTCACCACAGCCGTCCAGACCGTCTCTTAAGAAGCCCTGCATGACAAAGTCACTGGCTGTCATGGCAATTGTCAATGTCAGATCGTCAATCAGGGAAGCGGCACATAAAGCGATCATGCCGGTCGTTGAAAGGCCGGCAATGCCGAACGTCGTATTGCCATATGCGCGCATGACTTCGATCGCATTCTCGATGCATTCCAGCCGGTAGCTGTGATAGCCGTAGTCCTTTTTGCGGCTGGACATGGCCAGGACATTGCAGCCGAGCGTCTGGAAATAGCGGGCGGCAGTGCGGGCCAGATAATCTTCACTGTCATCGCCGAACATGATGATCATCCCCTTCTTCGATCCTTCCGGACGGGGATAATACACACCATGGAAACCGTCTGTTTCATATTCATAACGTATCATTTTCATGATCTTTCTCCTGTTAGTTATTACTTACTCTATTGTAACAAAAAGGAAGGATCTGTTAAGCAGACACTTCCTTCTTCAAAAACACATAGGTTGTTTCATCGGAATCCTGCTGGCTGAAGGTATAGCCGTTGTGGAAGGCTTTCATATCTTCGGCTTTTTCAATGCTGTTTTCCGCCAGCCAGTAGACCATCTCACCGCGTGCCATTTTGGCAAGGGTGCCCTTCTGTTTTAATTTGCCGTTGTTCATTTCGGCAAAGACAACAGTGACGGCTTTGTCTTTGCAGTATGGCAGCACAGCATCACTGTATTCCTTGGACGCAAGATTGATCACTTCCTCTTCGCCGATTGCATCATACAGTTTATGATTCCAGAAGTCATAGAGACTGCCGGTCTTCGGCAGAATCGCCTGCATTTCCAGACGGTACGGTGTAATGCCATCAAACGGCTTCAGGATGCCGTAGAAGCCGGACAGAATGCGCAGATGTTCCTGCAGCCAGGCAAGTCCCTGATCGGTCATTGCGCCGGGTGCTATGTGCTGATAGGCAAGGCCGACATAGGAAAAGACAGCCGGCGAAAGACTGTTTTCAAGATCCATCCTCTCCAGTCGCTCCATGTTTTCCTTCAGCAGTTTGTCCGAGCAGTTCCAGATCTTCTTCAGTTCTGAAGCATTACAGGAGCGCAGTTCTTGCAGTAAGATCTTTGCGTCATTGAGATATACCGGCAGATCCCGGTATGCGAAATCATCATCGGCACGGACCATTTTCTTGGCCGGTGCCAATATCACTTTCATCCCAGATCTCCCAGCACTTCACCGCCGTGATCAGCCGGCTTTACCTTTTCGTAAGTCTTGATAATCACACCTTCTTCGTCGATCAGATACGTGGATCTGACGATGCCCATATAGGTCCGGCCGGCCAGTTTCTTTTCGTGCCAGACATCATAGGCTTGAATGACTTTCGTCTCTTCATCGGAAAGCAGCGTAAACGGCAGAGACTGTTTCTCTTCAAAGTTCTTATGGGATTTGACAGAGTCTTTGGAAATGCCGAGAATGACCGCACCTTTCTCAGTGATCTGCGGATAGCGGTCACGGAAGCTGCATGCTTCCTTGATGCATCCGCCCGTCTGATCCTTCGGGTAGAAATACAGAATGACTTTCTTTCCCCGGTAAGCAGATAATGTATGATTTTCACCATTCTGATCCGGCAATGTGAAATCCGGAGCCATGGTACCGACTGACAGCATATTGTTGCCTCCTCTTCTTTGTCACTATTGTACTATACGGCACAAAAAAAAGATGAATGCGTGACACATCCATCTTTCGGATAAAACTATTTTGTGAAATGACTCTCGGCGAATTCGGAAGTGAAGGTGCGCTGATAGACGTCCTGCATGACGACGCCATAGCGCAGATCACACTCACCGATCGGCTCGTCCGTGACTTTCAGGTTGCTCATGCTGGAAAGCCGGATCGAGTGGCCGTGCGTGTCTGTCTTCACCACTTTGCCTTCTTCGTCATAGTAGTCAAACAGGAAGGAGATGACTTCACCTGGCTTCAGTTCCTGCAGACCTTTTTCCATGAAGGCACTGTCTTCATTGGTGAGACGGTAGCCGACTACATGTCCGTTGGTCGGAATCTCATCATCAGCAACGATCGGATCCCACTCAATGTACAGGGTGATCTCTTCGCCGTTGAGACTGGCCCGGACGGTGCCCTTCTGAATGACGCCGTTCTCATTGGTGACAGCCGGCTGTGCTTCATAGTTGACGACCTGACCGTTGATATGTACCCAGCGGCCGGTTGCGGCAACCATCGGGTGATCGTTCTCGTCATAGGCAGCCGGAATGTCGCGGCCAAGATACATCCAGCCGTCCTCCGTCTTCATATAAACGACCTGATTGGCTTCCGCGATGATATTCCAGGCTGTATCCGGCAGCTGCATCTGCCAGCCGTCTTCCTTTTCAACCAGCGGAATATCCACGACAGCCTGCGTTGTTTCATAGTTCTCAAAGTCTTTGATATACCATTCTTCCTTGGTATAATCGTCGGTCGACAGCTGAAAACCGAAGATTTCGGGAGCCTTGAATTCCAGTTTGCGGACAGCCGCCATAATACTGAAGAAGTCGTCATATAACTTCCGGCAGGTTTCCATACCGAGTTTTTCGTACTGGATATGGTCGCGGCCGTAAGAAGAGATCATCTTGTACGGGAAGGACACCGCGAGACCGTTGATGCCGTCATGGGACATGGCGTTCCGGCAGACGATGCTGGCTTTGACGTAATTGATCACTTCTTTGATCTCTTCCGGTGTCGCGATCGAATCGTTATAGTCGGCATGATCCAGCAGTTCCAGGTAATCGACCAGGTCGATCTGTTCGTCACCCGTGAAGGCAGTCGCCTTGCCGGCGGCAATCGAGATATCCGCGTAGTCGGCCGAATCGGCAAGGAACGCGGCATGTTCTTTCTCATAGAGAGCCATCAGTTTGTCGAAGGCCGGCCGGATCCTGGTCAGATCGATCAGCGACAGAGTGGAACCGCTGTTGTCTAACTTCTCATGCATAACCCTGAGGTTGACGTCATAAGCAGAGATGATTTCTTTGCCAAATTCTTCCATGCTGGTGGTCGGATCCTTTGCCAGCATGCCGAAGGCCGATGTATAGAACCAGCCTTCACCGGATTCTGTTTCTTCCGATGCCAGATAGTAGTCGGCATACGGTTCCATGGCCACGGCGATTTCGATATCCTGCATCAGGCAGGCATCAAAGCCGATCATATCAAATTTCACACCGGCCCGGTCGATCGCGGAAACGATCTCATTGACCGGCAGCGCTCCGTACTTGGTATCCTTGCGTTCGTTCAGAACATCCTGGCCATAACCGCTCGGCAGACCTCCGCCATGATCCCAGAGAACCAGCATATAACGGTCCGCCGGATAATTTTCTTTTGTCCAGGTGATGAAATTGTACAGTTCATCCTCCATGCACATGCATACTTTGTCACCGAGGTTTTCCTTCATGGTCAGCTTGCCGTCCGCGATTTCATAGAGACCGACGGTGCTGTGCTTGACACCGCTGGTAAACCAGCGCTTGGTGCCGCCTGCTTCAACGACGAATTTCAGAGCGGAGCCCTGCTCGGTCGCATCCAGCATCTGACGAAGATTGATCGTTGCCATGCCCATGGCATCTTCCAGGTTGGAGCCGATGACATATTCCATGACGACGACACTTTCGTCTTTGGAATGATCCGGGAAGAAGTAGTCACGGCTGGTCGGGAACGAGGCAAGATCATGATATGCATCACCCATAGTGTCATTCCGCAGCATGACACTGCCGTCACCTTTCACGTCTTTTGCGGTTTCGTAGAAATCCTGCAGCATCAGATAAACGACCGGCTCAGGCATATAGTTGCGCAGGGTCAGGAAACCGACCACTCCGAACGAAACCACGAATACCGCCGCAAAGCCAAGCTCGCGCAGAATCGTGAAACCGATCTGTATCCATCTGGCACGGATGATCTTTCTTTTGAAGACCGGCCCGCCGTAAAACACTGATTTTTTACTGCCCAGCAGGATCAGAAACAGAGCCGGTAACATGATCATGCCAATGCGGAACAGAACACTCTTTTTAAAGCACTTACCAAGCCGCCAGTACAGGTTGATCAGGAAAATGCCGTATACGATCAGCGCGACGATGATCAGCAGCCGGGCCGTCACGACAGCCATCTTGTCCGCGGCATTGCTCATATACATGCCGGCAGCCAGATTCAGACCGGCAATGACCAGCGGATGCCAGTAGGAACTCATGCTTTCAAACAGGATCGTCGAAAGCTTTCCTTCCGCCGCAAACGGAACGATTGCCCACTTTCCGTCCATGTCGACTTTCCGCAGTACGCGGAAATAACCGATGGACTGAAGGATCCATGGAATGATCCAGAAAACAGGCTTTGTAAAATAATAGATCAGCAACATGTTTTCTCTCCCTTATCTTTGTAAAAATCAACGGATACTATGTGATTATTTTATCATCACTAATATGTTTCGAAAATGAAAACCGCCGGAGAAAACTCCGGCAGCCCGTCATGTATTTTCAGTCACCCGCCAGCAGCAGGTCCTCCGCCGCAAGACCATTCCACAAACGGTAATAGGTGCCCTTTTTCGCCAGCAGTTCTTCATGACTGCCTTCTTCCTCGATGCCGTTTCTGTTCAGGACGATGATCCGATCGGCATCCCGGACGGTGGTCAGACGATGGGCAATCGTCAGTGTCGTTCTGCCCTTCGACAGTTTTTCCAGGCTTTCTTCGATCAGCAGTTCGCTTTGATTGTCGAGCGCTGAAGTCGCCTCGTCGAGCACCAGGATCGGCGGATTCTTCAGGAAGACACGGGCAATGGAAATACGCTGCTTCTGACCGCCGGAAAGCTTGACGCCGCGCTCGCCGACATAGGTATCATAACCGTCTTTCAGCTCGTTGATGAATTCGTCGGCACCGGCCAGCCGGGCTGCCTGAACGATCTCCTCTCTTGTCGCGTCCTGTTTGCCGTAGGCGATGTTCTCAAGGATCGTGCCGGAGAACAGATAGACGTCCTGCTGCACGACACCAATGGCAGAACGCAGGGAGTGCAGTGTCACCTTGCGGATGTCCTGATCGTCGATCAGGATGCGGCCTTCCGTGACGTCATAGAAACGCGGGATCAGGGAAGACAGAGTGGTCTTGCCGCCGCCGCTTTCTCCGACCAGCGCCAGGTTCTCACCCGGTTTGATATCCAGATTGATATGATGCAGAACCCGGTTATGATCGTCGGGGTATTCAAACGTCACGCCTTCGAAGACGATGTGACCGCCCTTGACGACAATGTCCTTCGCATCCGGCTCGTCGTGGATATCGACCGGTGTGTCCATGATCTCGAGGAAACGCTCGATACCGGTCAGGCCGGACTGAAACTGCTCGGCGAATTCGACGATGCGGCGGATGGTGGCGATCATCGTCGTCACATACAGCATATAGGCGACCATGTCACCGGCATTGATCAGGCCTTTGACCATGAACATACCGCCGGCCAGGATCGTCGTCAGATACATCAGTCCGTCAAAGAAACGGGTCGACATCATATAGGCGGCCATCGCATAGTAACGCTTCTTTTTGACTTCCTTGAACTTCTCGTTGCGGTCCGTGAAGCGGCTCATTTCATATTCTTCCGCCGTGAAAGCCTTGACGACTCTGACACCGAGCAGTGACTCTTCGACCTGGGAATTCAGTTCACCGATCTGCACACGCTGTGCCTTGGTGGCGTTGCGGAACGTGAAATTCAGTTTGATCGACGCATACAGCATGATCGGTATGCAGGCGAAGATGATCAGGGTCAGCAGCCAGTTGGACTGACACAGGATCACGAAAGCGACAGCGATCTTGATAAAGGCGATAAAGAATTCTTCCGGACAGTGGTGGGCGAATTCGGTGATGTCAAACAGGTCACTGGTAATGATGCCCATCAGCTGGCCGACTTTGGTATTGGCATAGAAACTGTCACTGAGACGCTCGAGATGCCGGAACGCGTCAGTGCGCATGTCCGTTTCAATATAGACACCCATGATATGTCCCTGGGAAGCCATGAAGTAGTAGGCCGCCATATCCACCAGTCGCAACAGACCGTAGATCAGCGCCATCCGCAGCACCAGAGCTACGGTCAGGGATGCCGGATCATACATGGCCGTATTTGTCAGACTGCTCATGATGCGGGGCAGCACGATATCACACAGGGTCGTCAGTGACGCGCAGAAAAGATCGAAGACCAGCAGTTTCTTCTGACGGAAAAGATACGGCGCAAAGCGGCCCAGCAGTTCCTTTGTCTTATACCGTTTCGAAACCATTCTGCTCATATGCATACCTCCCCTGCGTATTTCGCTATTATATCAGACTCCCGGCTCAGACAGGAACGATATGCGCCGGAAAAAGAAAAACGGCTTCCCTTTGGGGAAACCGTCATGTTTAGAGATTAGCCGCGCCGATCATGCCGGCCGTACTGCCGAGTTCGGCCACCTGGATGACCGGTATACTGCCGTGGGCACCGCCGAAGCAGTCCCTCTTCATCATCTTCCGCAGCTTTGGCAAAAGGCTTTCAAGATACGGCGACATGTCACCGCCGAGCAGTACCAGCTGCGGGCGGTACAGATTGACGATATTGACGATACCGGTGCCAAGCATTTCGGTATACTGTTCCATCACTTCCTTCAGTTTCGCATCTTTGCAAGCGAAGACTTCTTCCAGGCTCACCGGCCGCTGCATCTTTTCTTCCGCCTCATGCATCAAAGCAGGCATGGACGCATACGCTTCCAGACATCCTCTTCGGCCGCAGGTACATGGCCGGCCGTTGGCCTGCACGACCATGTGGCCGACTTCACTGCCGCCGATCATGCCGCCTTCAAAGACCTGGCCGTTCAGAATAATGCCGCCGCCGACCCCGTTGCCCAATGTCAGCAGAACGACGTCACTGTATTCCTTGCCGGCACCGGCCACCGCCTCACCTAAAGCCGCGCAGTCGGCATTGTTGGCGATCCGCACCGGACATGGTATGACGCGGCCGAGCAGACTCCGTAAAGGAACCTTTTCCCAGCGCAGGTTGTTGGAATAATTGATGCGGCCGTTGCGGCGGTCGACCGTGCCTGGAACACCGACGCCGACCCCGATGCACTGATCGAGCGGCACGCTGTTTTTCGCCAGCAGTTTCAATGTTTCCGCTGCTGTTTTCTCAATAATTTCTTCCGGTGTTTTTTTCCGGTCCGTGGCGAACGTCTTTTCGGCAATCAGCTGGTTCTGATCATTGATCAGACCGATCTGGGTGGAAGCCGAACCGATAATGATACCGGCCCGGATCGGATTGGCCTTCTCACGGATCGTCGTCAATAACGCGTCACAGGTGCCTTCGATCGTGTATTCCCCGCTGCCTGCCGGCAGGAAGATACTGTCGCCCTTCCGGTAAGTGACCTTTTCATTCTTGCTGGAAATGACACCTTCGCCGTCGAGGATCAGAATCGATAAAAAGGATTCTTTGCCGACGGTTCCCTGCATGCGGCGCATCAGAGTGCCGTCGAGGTCGAGTTTATCGACTGTGAAATAGTCACAGTCCGCGATATGCGGATAGTTCTCGCCACGCTGAATGATCGGCACCCGCTCGGTGACGGCCAGGGCTTTTTCAATGTGCAGGTCGCGCTTCTTGCCGTCTTTGCCGACACGGCCGTAGTCATATACCCGGTATGTCACGTTGGAATTCTGCTGGATCTCGGCAATCAGGATGCCCTTGCCGATGGCATGCAGGGTGCCGGAAGCGATGAACAGTGTATCGCCCTTATGCACTTCCACCGGATTCAGCACTTCCAGCAATGTGTTGTTGCGGATCCGCTCGGCGAATTCCTCTCTGCTGATTTCCCGGCGGAAGCCGTAATACAGAAAGGCACCCGGCTGGGCGTCCAGGACATACCACATCTCCGTCTTGCCGTACTGTCCTTCGTTCTGCAGGGCATAGCCGTTGGATGGATGAACCTGGATGCTGAGGTTGTCTCTGGCATCGATGAACTTGGTCAGAATGGGAAATTCCCGGAATCTGCGGCAGTGCGTACCCAGCACTTCCATACCCTTTTCATCGATGTATTCCTTCAGTGTCTTACCGGCATATTTGCCATTGGTGATTACTGAAGGTCCGTCCGGATGACAGGAAAGCTCCCAGGCTTCCGCCAGGATGTCACCGTCGTATTCAATATGATACTCATTTTTCAGACGCTGCCCGCCCCACAGATAATCCTTGCACGCGGGTTTCAGTTTCAGGACTGCCATAATCGGTCTCCTTCTTTTTCTGAACTTCATCTGTATTGTACACCAGCCGGATTCCGCTTGCTAAGACGAACCGGATAAACAGATGATTTCGTGATCATTGTCACATGAAAAGCCCCCGCTTTTCAGCAGGGACTCTGGTTAAAATGTTTCGGGATACAGGATCAGAATTCTTCGCCGTTGCTTTCGCAGACTTTCTTGTACCAGAAGAAGGAATCCTTTCTGCTTCTCGAGAAGTCACCGGTGCCGTCATCATGTCTGTCGACATAGATGAAGCCATAGCGCTTCGCATACTGGCCGGTGCCTGCCGATACGAGGTCGATCGGTCCCCATGTCGTGTAGCCGATCAGTGGAACACCTGCTTCACAGGCCTTCTTCATCGCTGCGATATGACCCTTGAAGTAGGAAATTCTGTAATCGTCATGGATGGAGCCGTCTTCCTCGACCTTGTCGAATGCGCCGAAGCCGTTCTCAACGACCATCAGCGGCAGATGCGGATATCTGTCTGCCAGTGTTTCCAGGGTGTGCTCGAGGCCGTCCGGATCGATCTGCCAGCCCCAGTCGGAAGCTTTCAGATACGGGTTCTTGCCGCCGTGTGTCATGTTGCCGGCGGTCGTTTCGGCATCCGCGTGGGTCGTGACGCAGTTGGACATGTAGTAGGAGAAGGTATGGAAGTCGACAGTGCCCTCTTTAATGACAGCAGCGTCTGCTTCATCATCGATGAACCACGGATCGACACCCATTTCCGTCAGATACTTCTTAGCCCATACCGGATATTCACCTCTGACCTGAACGTCGCAGCACAGATTGTTCTTGAGGTTCTCTTCTCTGTCGCAGGCCAGAATGTCCTTCGGATCCGGGGTCAGCGGATACGCCGTGACATGAGCGATCATGTTACCGATCATGAAGTCCGGATTGATCTCATGACCGAGCTTGACAACCTTCGCGGAAGCGACGAATTCATTGTGCAGCGCTTCGTATGTTCTCTGTCTGTTGGACTTCAGATCGGAGAGCTTGATCGGTGCTGTCGCGTTGATGTCTTCGTCTTCCATGATGCCGAGTCCGTACAGGTTGCCGATGCCGCCTTCGCCCATGCATGCGATGTTGATTTCATTGAAGGTCAGCCAGTACTTGACCTTGTTCTTATAGCGCTTGAAGATCGTCTCGCAGTACTTGACGAACAGGTCGATAACCTTGCGGTTGGAGAAGCCGCCGTAGTTGGTGACGATAGCCCACGGAATTTCATAATGGCAGATCGTTACCAGTGGTTCGATATTGTGCTTTTTGCACTCATCAAAGACGTTGTCATAGAACTGCAGACCGGCTTCGTTCGGTTCAGCATCATCGCCGTTCGGATAGATTCTTCCCCAGTTGATCGACAGACGGAATACATTCCAGCCCATCTCGGCAAACAGAGCAATGTCTTCCTTGTAA
>CADBEA010000026.1 GCA_902793635.1 uncultured Erysipelotrichaceae bacterium
TCACCAAAATTCCTTTGCCAATCAATTTATATACTGCATACGGGGAATATCATTACGGTGTTTTTTCCCTTATCAACTAAATCTTTAAAAAGAGCGTTTCGCAAAAAAAGGATAAACTATAAACATGAACAGTAGAAATATTGATTTGGAAATCAATGAAGCGGTAAATGCCGCCAATGACGCATTGTATTATCTGAGCAATGCCGAAGAAATGCTGAAGTCAGCCCGTAACTGGGGAATCGCCGATCTTCTGGGCGGCCAGATGATTATTTCCGCCGTCAAAAACGGCAAGATGCACAGTGCGGAACTGGAACTGCAGAAAGCACAGAAAGCTCTGAGCAAACTGAACAAGGAACTCGGAGACATCGGCGAATTCTACACGATCCGGATCGATGCCAATTCACTGCTTGGCGCGGTTGATATCTTTTTTGACAACCCGATCACGGACATCCTGACCCAGTCCCGTATCAAAGACGCGATGCGGACAGTCAGTGAGACGATTGCTCAGGTAGAAGGGGTTCTCGATGCCCTGGATGAAATCACCATAGAAAGAAGCGGCCAATGAAAACAGGAGTTATTGATGTCGGCGGCGGACTGCGCGGTGCCTACGGTGCGGGTGTTTTTGATTTCTGCATGGATCTGAAGATCCATTTTGATTATTGCATCGGAGTATCGGCCGGCAGTGCCAATATCATTTCCTTTCTTGCCAACCAGAAGGGAAGAAACCATACTTTCTATACCGAGTTTTCCTTCCGCAAGGAATACATGAGTCTGCACAATTATCTGAAAGATCATAATTATGTGGACCTTGAATACATCTTCGGCGAACTGTCCAACTCGGACGGGGAATTCCCTCTGGATTATCCGGCTGCCGCGGCCAGTTCTGTACCATTTAATATCGTGGCAACCAATGCTCTGAACGGCCAGGCTCATTATTTCGACATGTCTGACATCGAACAGGACGATTATGATGCGATCAAGGCTTCCAGCTGTGTGCCGGCTGTCAACAAACCGTTTTTTGTCAACGGTATTCCGTATTACGACGGCGGCATTTCCGATCCGATTCCAATTGTCAAATGTTTTGAAGAAGGATGTGACAGAGTCGTGCTGATCATGACCAGACCGAGAGATTACCAGCGGACACCTCAGAAGGATGAAATGATCGCCCGTCTGATCGCGGATGAGTATCCGCATGCGGCCATGGCTCTGCGCAACCGGGCGGAGATGTACAATACTGAACTTGCGCTGGCCAAGGAATATGAAAAAACCGGCCGGGTACTGATCGTCGCGCCGGATGACATCGGCGGCATGCGTACCCTGACCAAGGATAAATCAGCCATTGAAGAACTGTATCTGAAGGGTTTCCATGATGGTGAGAAGATAATGGATTTCATGTAACGAAATCCATTTTTTGGAGGAGATATGAACCTGAAAGAAGAACTGGAACAATATGAGCCGTTCAATGAACAGGAAGAGAAAGACCGGGAAGTGATCCTGAAATGGCTTGCCATGGATCCGGATACGCTGTATACCCGTGCCAACACGGCAGCCCATCTGACCGCTTCCGCCTGGGTTGTTAATCCGGCCAAGACGAAAGTGCTGATGGCTTACCATAATATATATAACTCATGGGCATGGCTGGGCGGTCACGCTGACGGCAATGAGGATCTTCTGCAGGTGGCAATGAAGGAAGTCCGGGAAGAAAGCGGCATCCGCGAAGTGCACCCGCTCAGTGAGAAAATCTTTTCCATTGAAGCACTGACTGTCGACGGGCATATCAAAAAGGGAGAATATGTATCATCGCACATCCATTTAAATATTACTTATCTTCTCGAAGCGGATCCCGATCAGCCGCTGCATCATAAAGCGGATGAAAACAGGGCGGCCGCCTGGTTTGATATCGAAGAGGTCTATGAAAAAAGCAGTGAACCATGGTTTACGGAACACATCTACCGCAAGCTCAATGAGAAACTGATAAAGCGATATGGAAGAAAGATATAACTCATTTGCCGGCTGGTGCCGAAGAACCTACGGCCGCCATCTTTACCGGATCGCGCTTGACGCCGGAATGACATGTCCGAACCGGGACGGAACGCTGGACAGCCGCGGCTGTGCCTTCTGTGCCGGCGGATCCGGTGATTTCGCGGTTTCCTATACCGGCGAAAAACTATCTCATGAAGATCTGCAGGTTTCCGGAGCCAAAGGAGAAGAAGGGGACTATATTGCCTATTTCCAGTCCTATTCCAACACCTATGCCGAACCACAGCGGCTGCGGATTCTTTATACGGCCGCGCTTCGTGATCCGCTGTTCGCTGGTCTTTCCATCGCCACAAGACCGGACTGCTTTTCGGAAGAAATCTATAACCTGCTGGCGGAACTGAAGAATACTTACAAAGAGAAATTCATATGGATCGAGCTGGGTCTGCAGAGCGCAAACGAAGAAAGCGCTGTGCGGATGCGGCGCGGTTATCCGCTTTCCGTATATGAGAACTGCGTGAACCGGCTGCATGCCCTGCAGATTCCCGTCATCACCCATATGATCATCGGCCTGCCGCAAGAGGATCTCAGTGATTATCTGAATACGATCCATTATCTGAATGAGACCGGCATCAGCGGCATCAAGATCCATCTGCTTCATTTCCTGCGGGAAACCGACTTTGGCAGGGAATACGAAGAAGGCTGGATCAGGGAACTGAGCATGGAAGACTATGTGCAGGCAGCTGCGCTGTGTCTTGCCCATCTGGATCCGGACACTGTCATTCACCGGCTGACCGGTGACGGCAGCGGTGAAATACTGCTGGGACCGCAGTGGAGCCGGAATAAGAAGCAGGTGCTGAATGCAATTCGCCACGAAATGAAAATGAAAGGATATGTACAGGGCTGTCTTTATGAACAGAAATGAAGTTCTGAAACTGCTTGATCAGAAGAAAATCAATTACCGCTGTGTTGAACATCCGGCGGTTTACACGATGGAACAGATGCATGCTCTGCATCTGGACGGGGACGACTTGATCGCGAAAAATCTGTTTCTCCGCGATGACAAAAAGAAGAATTATTATCTGGTCAGTATCGGCACCGACGATGCTGTGAATCTGAAAGAACTGCGGCAGGTGATTGGTTCCCGGCCGCTTTCCTTCGCTTCTGATGGAGATCTGAAGAAACTGCTGAATCTGGAAAAGGGAAGTGTGACACCGCTGGGTATATTAAATGATGAGACATGCACGGTTCATTTCTTTGCCGACTTGCGGTTTAAGAATCATCTGATCGGTGTGCATCCGATGGAGAACACGGCCACTGTCTGGCTGCCGGCGGAAGACCTGATGGAACTGCTGAAAGAACACGGCAATCCGGTTCAGTATATACAGATACATCAGATTCTCTGAGCATGGCATTTCGAAAGACAACTGTGGTTTTGCCGAATTATAATAATAAAGGAATAAAGGAGGAGTTGTAGCAATGAAAGAGTTCTTTGGTACCAAAATTCCGAAGCTGGGATTCGGAATGATGCGTCTTCCGCGTCTGGAAGACGGTACAACGATCGACATCGAGCAGACGAAAGTCATGGTCGACAAATTCATGGAAGCCGGTCTGATTTATGTAGACACAGCCTATGTCTATACCGGATCGGAAGAAGCAGTCAGAAAAGCGCTGGTGGAAAGATATCCGCGTGACAGATACTTCCTGACATCCAAACTGAACGCCGGTAACTGGGCTGCCAAGAATGAAGAAGAAGCGAAAAAGCAGCTGCAGATCTCTCTGGAGAGAACCGGCGCCGGCTATCTTGATTTCTATCTCCTGCATGCCCTGTCCAAGGACAATGTTGACAATTATGAAAAATACGGCATCTGGGAATATGTAAAGGAAGCCAAGGAAAAGGGTCTGATCAGACACTATGGCTTCTCGTTCCATGACACACCGGAACTCCTGGATGAAATCCTGACCAAGCATCCGGATGCGGAATTCGTCCAGCTGCAGCTGAACTATGCCGACTGGGAGAATCCGTCCGTACAGTCCCGCGGCTGCTATGAAGTATGTGTGAAGCACAACAAGCCGGTCATTGTCATGGAACCAGTCAAGGGCGGCACGCTGGCCAATCCGCCGCAGGCTGTTCAGGATCTGTTCAAGGCAGCGGAGCCGGACATGTCAGTTCCTTCCTGGGCGATCCGTTTCGCGGCCAGCCTGGAAAATGTCATGGTCGTTCTGAGCGGCATGTCCAACATCGCCCAGATCGAAGACAACATTTCCTACATGAAAGATTTCAAACCTCTGGATGAAAAAGAACAGGCTGTTATCAAAGAAGCACAGGATATTCTGGCATCCATCGAACAGATTCCGTGCACCGGCTGCCATTACTGCACAGACGGCTGCCCGATGCAGATCAAGATTCCGGATTTCTTCAATGCCATGAACAGAAACCTGGTTTTCGGCCAGTTTGAAGATGCCAAGAAGCGCACCGCCAACCTGATCGCCGGCGGCAGCGGCAAACCGAGCGACTGCATTCACTGCCTGCAGTGTGAAGATGCCTGCCCGCAGCATATCCACATCACCGAATGGCTGGAGAAAATCGCGGCAACTCTCGAATAAGGGAAAGTCCAGATATGAAAGTACTTTATCTGGAATGCAAAATGGGCGCGGCCGGCGATATGCTGATGGCTGCCCTCAGTGAACTGACAGATCAGAAAGCCTTCCTGGAAAAAATGAAGAGCCTTGGTCTGGAAGGCCTGGAAATTCAGGCGGAACCGTCCGTCAAATGCGGCATTCACGGCACGCATATGAAAGTGACGGTCAGCGGCGAAGAAGAAACAAGTGAAGACGTCCTTGCCCACGAACACCATCATGTGCATGACCATGAGCATCACCATGACCATGAACACGGCCATGATCATCATTACCACCACCATCATGTGCACCGTCACATGAGTGACATCGAGACGATCATAAATGGTCTGCATGCCTCCGAGCAGGTGAGAAGCGACGCATTGGCGGTTTACCGGCTGATCGCGGAAGCGGAAAGCCATGCTCATGACATGCCGGTTGAAGAGATTCATTTTCACGAAGTAGGCACGATGGACGCGATTGCCGATGTCGTCGGTGTCTGCACGCTGATGGAAATGATCGGCGCGGACCGTATTTATACTTCACCGGTGGCGACCGGCAGCGGTATGGTCAGATGCGCGCACGGCATTCTGCCGGTGCCGGCTCCGGCCACAGCGTATCTTCTGCAGGGTATACCGAGCTATGCCGGTATCGTGGAAGGGGAACTGTGCACACCGACCGGTGCGGCCCTGCTGAAACATTTCGTAACGTCCTTTGAAAAACAGCCGGTCATGAGAACGGAAAAGATCGGCTACGGAATGGGCTTCAAGGATTTCCCGGCAGCCAACTGTGTCCGTGCCTTCCTCGGCGAAGCGGAGGAAGATGGCGAAGTAGTGGAACTGGTATGCAACATCGACGATCAGTCAGCCGAAGAAATCGGCTTCGCAGTCGATGAACTGTTCGCGGCCGGTGCCCTCGACGTCTATTGCACACCGGTGAACATGAAGAAAAACCGCCCCGGCATAGTCTTTACCTGCATGTGCCGGAACGACCAGAAGGAAACGATGCTGAAACTGATGTTCCGGCATCTGACCACCCTCGGTATCCGTGAATATACCTGCCGCCGGCATTCGCTAAACCGTTCGCTTGAAACGGTGGAAACCGAATTCGGACCGGTGCGGATCAAGAAAAGTGAGGGGTATGGCGCTGTCCGGGCCAAATATGAATATGAAGACCTGGCGGAAATCGCCCGGCGTGAAAATCTGAGCGTGGCAGCTGTCCGGGCCAGACTGAAAAAATAAGGAACAATGGAAAGCAGATGGATTTGATCACTTGTCAAAAACATCTGTTTTTCTTTTGATGACGAAAAAGTGGCAGAAAACACGATTGTAAATATCCATTATTTTTTTCAGAAAGTTCTTCCCAAAGGTGTAAAAAATGTGAAAAAACTATTGTTTAAAGAGATGCCTATGAATATAATTCTAATTATAGTTGGAGTTTTTTGCAGGAAACTCCGGCTGGAAAAAAAGAGAGGGAAAAAAATGAACAAGAAGTTATTGGTTTCTGCTCTGAGTTCCGTTCTCGCTCTGTCTGCACTGGCTGGATGCTCCAATCCGACAGCCAACACAGGCGGCGGCACAGAACCGACACAGGGCGAACAGACACTGCGCTTCGGTCTGAGCGGATTCGAAGGCGTGTTTGACCCGATTCTGTCCGACAACGTTTATGACAATTATGTATGTTCCTTAATTTTCGAAGGTCTGATTACAAATGACCCGACAGGTGAAGTTGCTATGAAACTGGCTGACCACGTTGATCTGTCTGAAGACAAACTGACTTACACCTTCACACTGAAGGATGGCATCAAGTTCTCTGATGGCACACCGTGTACAGCAGAAGACGTTGCATTCACTTACAACACAATTAAAGAACCTGACTATGCAGGCCCGCGTACAGCTGTAGGTGCTGCTATTGCCGACATCAAGGTTATTGATGAAAAGACAATCGCATTCACAATGACAGATCCGTCTCCGGCAAACCTGCTGAACAACTTCACATACGGTATCATGTCCAAGGATCACTATGCACACAGCAACTTCGAAGAGCTCGCAGCTCTGAACGACAAGCCGCTGGGCACAGGTCCGGTTGTTCTTGATGGCTGGGCTGCCAAGCAGTATGTCAGCATGGTCAAGAATGAAAACTACTGGGATGCTGAAAACGCTCTGAAGATCGACGGCGTTCTGTTCCAGAACGTTGAAGAAGATGCTATTCTCGCTGCTCTGCAGAATGGCGAAATCGACTTCTGCCAGCCGGCTGCTAAGGCTGAGAACGTTGAAGCTGTTGAAGGCATGGACAATGCTCACCTGGTCAGCTACCTGGCTAACGGTTACACATTCATGTGCTTCAACACAACAAGACCGACCCTGTCCGACGTCAAAGTCCGTCAGGCTCTGGTTTATGCATTAGACCGTCCGAGCTTCCTGCAGGCTGAATACGGTTCTGATCAGTTAGTTTCCTTAGGTATGTGCCCGATTTCTCCGACTTCCTGGGCTTATCCGGATGTCAGCGACCTGAACGCATATTCCTATGACCTCGAAAAAGCAGCTGCTCTGCTCGACGAAGCAGGCTGCGTTGACACAGATGGCGACGGTATCCGTGAAATGAACGGCGAACCGATGCACCTGCGTTGGCTGGTTTACCCGGAAGCTACATGGCCGGGAACACTGTCTGGTATGGCTTATGACTCCTGGAAGCAGATCGGCGTTGACCTCGAAATCGTTCAGATGGACTTCAACACAGTCGCTGCTACAGCTATGGATGCTGAACCAGGCCAGAAAGATTTCGACATCTACACAATGGGCTTCTCTCTGAGCATCGACCCGGATCCGACAGGCGGTCTGTTCGACGCTGACGCTTACAGCGCAGGCGGCTTCAACGCTTCTGGTTTCCGTGATGACAGATCTCAGGAACTGATCAAGCTGGGTCTCCAGGAATTCGATCAGGAAAAGCGTGCTGAAATCTATAAGGAATGGGCTGCTCGTCAGAACGAACTCGTTCCGACTCTGATCGTTGCTTACAGATCTGAGATCTGGGGCATCAACAACCGTGTACATGGTCTGGATGACATCGGTGTCTACACAGACTTCACACAGCTCATCTCCAAAGTTACACTTGACTGATCAGGTTTCACTGGTTAAAAACGTGTAATTAACATCGGCAGTGTTGTTCTGCTCAAGAAACAGCACTGCCGATTCATTGCTTTATTCATTTCTCAACATTTGCCAATATATTTTGCATAACATTGAGAAAATATTTTGGAAAGGAATTGATTATTATGAAAAACTATATAATCAGAAGACTCCTTCAGATCATTCCGGTATTCCTCGGCATTCTGTTTATTCTGTTCTTCATTGTAGACAAAGCACCGGGCGGTATCACATCCAACATTATGGACCCGAAAATGACGCCGGAACTGAAGGCTGCCCTGAAGGCGAAACTGGACCCTGATCTGCCATTCTATGTAAAGTTCTGGAACTGGCTGGTTGAGGCTGCCCACGGCAATTTCGGTTTCTCCCAGAAGCATTACAGACCGGTACTCGATGTTATTAAAGACAATATTGGCTGTACATTTGCTTTATCACTGATCGCCATGATCTTCTCGATGCTGCTGGGTATTCCTGCCGGTATTATCAGTGCGACAAAACAGTATTCACACCTCGACAACTTCCTGACAGTATTCTCACTGATCGGTCTGGCTTTCCCGACTTTCTTCCTGGGATTGCTGCTCCTGAAGGTTTTTGCCGTCGATCTGAAATGGCTGCCGTCGTTTGGCCTGAGTGATCCGAAACTTGCCAATGCACCGTTCTTTACACGTCTGGGTGACTATGCTTATCATCTGATTCTTCCTTCTCTGGTACTTGGTCTCGCTGAAACAGCAAGCTTCATGCGTTACACACGTTCCAGTATGCTGGAAGTTATCCGTTCTGACTATATCCGTACAGCCCGTGCCAAGGGTCTGTCCGAAAAGGTCGTTATTTACAAGCATGCATTCCGCAATGCCATGATTCCGATCATCACACTGATTGGTTTCCGTATCCCAGGTCTGATTTCCGGTGCGGTTATGACAGAAACGATCTTCTCATTGCCGGGTGTCGGCAAACTGGCTGTTGAAGCGACAACCACCAGAAACTATCCGCTTCTGATCGGTATCAACGCCATGCTGACACTTACGACATTGTTCGCAACACTGGTCGCCGACCTGCTGTATGCGGCAGTCGACCCGCGTATTAAATATGACTAAGGAGGTAGCTTACTTATGACAACATTATCCCGTAATGAACAGATTAAGCTGGCTGCCAAGAAAGATTCATACTGGCGCGGTGTCTGGAGACGTCTGAAGCAGAACCGTCTGGCCATGGTTTCCCTGGTCATTCTGGCAGTTATTATCCTGGCCTGCATCTTCGTTCCGATGTTCTCTGGTTATTCCATGTATCAGACTGCACCGGCTGAAGCCAACCAGGCTCCGAATCCGGCACACCTGCTGGGTACCGACAAGATCGGACGTGACCTGTTTGTCCGTCTGTTCTACGGCGGCCGTATTTCCCTGGGTGTCGCGGTAGCTGTTACTGCTCTGGAATGTGTGATCGGTGTTATTCTCGGATCTATTTCCGGTTTCTTCGGCGGTCTTGCCGATACGATCATCATGCGTATATCGGAAATCTTCATGAGTTTCCCGTTCCTGATGATCTGTATCACACTGCAGTCGGTCTTCGGAAACTCTATTCCGACACTGATCGTAATTCTGGCCGTTCTTTCCTGGCCGAGTATTGCCCGTATCGTCCGTGGTCAGATCCTTTCCTTAAGAGAAATGGATTACATGGAAGCCTGCCGCGCTCTTGGTATTTCCAATAAGCAGCAGATCTTCAAGCACCTGTTCCCGAACGTTCTGGCTTACATCATCGTTTACGTAACACTGTCTATGGCAAGTGTTATTCTGACAGAAACATCACTGAGCTTCCTTGGTCTGGGCGTTAACCCGCCGACACCGACCTGGGGCAACCTGATTCAGGAAGCCCGTAACCTGCTGGTTCTGCAGCAGAAGTGGTGGTACTGGGTACCGCCGGGAACTGCGATTTTCTTAACAATTCTGTGTTTCAACATCTTAGGCGACGGCTTACGTGATGCCATCGACCCGAAGATGCAGAAGTAAGGGGAGGTGGAAAGAATGACTGAAAATAAAAGAACACCGCTCCTGCAGGTTAAGAATCTGAAAACCTACTTTCACAGCAACTCCGGTCTTGTAAAAGCCGTAGATGATGTTTCATTCGAAGTATATCAGGGTGAAACGCTGGGTATCGTAGGTGAGTCCGGATGCGGTAAATCCATTACATGTATGTCCCTTGCTCAGCTGGTTGAGTGCCCGCCGGGAAAATATGAAGGCGGTGAGATCCTGCTGGACGGCCAGGACATGCTGAAACTGTCCGACGTTGAACTGCGTAAGATCCGCGGTAACAAGATTTCCTATATTTTCCAGGAACCGATGACATCCCTGAACCCGGTCTTCAAGATCGGCTATCAGATTGAAGAAGTTCTGATGCTGCACCAGGGACTGTCCAAGGAAGAAGCCCGTGCCAGAGCGATCGAAGCTCTGGACCTGGTCCGTATTCCGAACCCGGAACGTATCGTCGATGAATATCCGTTCGCTCTGTCCGGCGGTATGCGTCAGCGTGTCATGATTGCCATGGCTCTGGCCTGCAATCCGAAACTGCTGGTTGCCGACGAACCGACAACGGCTCTGGACGTTACGATCCAGGCACAGGTTCTGGATCTGATGAACGATCTGAAGAAAAAGATCGATACATCCATTCTGTTTATCACACATGACCTTTCCGTCATTGCTGAAATGGCTGACCGTGTCATGGTTATGTATGCCGGTAAAGTCGTTGAACTTGCTGACGTCAATACGATTTTCGAGAATCCTCTTCATCCGTATACACGCGGTCTGATCGGATCACGTCCGGACATGAGCACAAACGCTTCACGTCTGAATGTTATTCCCGGAAACGTTCCTGACCTTTCCGATCTGCCGGAAGGATGCTCGTTCGGTCCGCGCTGCAGCCTTGTCTGTGATCAGTGCAAAGCCGGAATACCTGAACTCGTTGAAGTTGAGCCGGGTCATTTCGTACGCTGCTTTGTAACGGGAGGTAAGAAATAATGACAACTGAGAACAAAAATCTGATTGAAGTTCGCCATTTAAAGAAATACTTCCCGATCAAAGGCGGTGTCTTCAAGAGCAAGATCGGTGATGTCAAAGCCGTTGACGATGTCTCGTTTGTCATCCCAAAGGGCAAGGTCATGGGCCTGGTAGGTGAATCCGGATGCGGCAAGTCCACGACCGGACGCACACTGCTCAGACTGCTTGAGCCGACAGCCGGTGAAATGCTTTATGACGGCACGGATATCTTCAAGCTCAACAATGCTGAACTGAAGAAGTACCGCACAAAGATGCAGATCGTTTTCCAGGACCCGTATTCTTCACTGAATCCGCGTCTGCCGATCTATGACATCATCGGTGAAGCCATGCTTGAACACAAGCTGGTTGCCAACCGTGAAGAAATGATGAACAAGGTCTATGAACTGATGGACAAGTGCGGACTGTTCCCGGAACAGGCCGGCCGTTATCCGCATCAGTTCTCAGGCGGCCAGCGTCAGCGTATCTGCATTGCCAGAGCACTGGCTGTTGATCCGGAATTCGTCGTCTGCGACGAAGCCGTTTCCGCCCTTGACGTATCCATTCAGTCTCAGATCATCAACCTGCTGAAAGACCTGCAGGAAGACCTGGGCCTGACATATCTGTTCATCTCGCATGACCTGTCAGTCGTTAAGTTCATCTCCGACTCCGTCGGTGTCATGTATCTGGGTGAAATCGTTGAAATGGGCTCCAAGGAACAGATCTTTACCCATTTCGCACATCCTTATACGGAAGCTCTGCTGTCCGCCGCGCCGTCCTTCGACCCGCGCAAGCGCAACAACGCAAACCGTATCATTCTGCAGGGTGATCTGCCTTCACCGAGCAATCCGCCGAGCGGATGCCGTTTCCATACTCGCTGCCCGTTTGCGACAGAGAAGTGCAAGGCTGAAGTTCCGGAAACTTATGAGATCGAACCGGGTCATACAGTCAAGTGTCATTTCGCGCACGAAAGAGCAGCGAAAAGAGGCTGATCTCCTGAATGTTCTTCATTAACAAAGACCGCGTAGACAGCGATCTTGAAAAGATTAAAGAAGCGAATCTGACACCGGAACAGCTGGAGAAGAAACGGGCGAAAGAAAAGGCGGAACAGGAAAGGCTCGCGGCGCAGGTCGAGGGCTGGACCTGGAAGGATACCCTGGCAATGACCATCGCGATCATTCAGGTGATTCTGCCGTTCATGCTTGTCATGGCTGCAGTCATGGCTCTGGTATTCATGTTCTTTGTCTGGATGTCGAATCATTAATGTTTAATTGGAAGAGCAGGTCATATGACACTGCTCTTTCTTTGAAAGGATGGATTTTATGGAAAAATTCCAGGATTTGCAGTATGTGCGTCCTTCTGCTGAAGAAACTGAGGCAGAACTGAAACAGCAGCTTTCTGCATTCCGCAATGCGTCTTCCTATGAGGAAGCGAAAGACGCTTTTCTGAAGCGTCAGGATGTCATTGCCGAATTCAGAACCATGCAGGTACTTGCCAGTATCCGCGCCAACATGAATACGGGCGATCCGTTCTACCGGGCGGAAGAAGACTTTTTCAACACCGTGACTCCGAAGCTCAGCGTCATTCTGAAGGAATTCAACGAAGCTGTCGCAACCAGTCAGTTCCGTCCGGACTTTGAAAAGGAATACGGTTCCCAGCTGTTCAAACTGCTGGATGCGGATATCCGCACCACAGGTGAAGCAATCATTGCGGAAAAAATCGAAGAAGCGAAGATTTCCACGGATTACATGCGCACTGCCGCTTCCTGCAAGACGATGTTCCGCGGCGAAGAATGCAATTTCTACGGCCTGCTGAAGCATATGCTGTCGACTGACAGAGAAGAGCGCCGCGCGGCGATGATCGCCTGGGCAGACCTCTACGAATCCGCCTCAAAGGATCTTGAGGACCAGTACGCGAAACTGTGCGCACTGCGCCGTACGGAGGCGGAAAAGCTCGGCTTTGAAAGTTATATCGACATGGTCTACCTGTCCCGTCACCGTTTCGACTATACGGCTGCGGATATTGAAAAATTCCGTGATGCTGTGGCGAAGTACGTCGTTCCGGCCGCGGTGCAGATCCGCGAAGCGCAGAGAGAGCGTCTCGGTGTCGAAAAGCTGGAATACTATGACGAAAGCCTGCTGTTTCCGGAAGGTAATTCCACACCGGATAAAGACACCCAGGGCATGATCAACGCGGCTCAGAAGATGTATCGCGAGCTGTCGCCGGAGACCGGTGAGTTCTTTGACTTCATGGTCGAACATAACCTGTTTGATCTGGAAACAAGAGCCGGCAAGCATCTTGGTGGCTACTGCACCCAGCTAATGAAGTACAAGGCACCGTTCATCTTCTCGAATTTCAACGGTTCCTCCGCGGATACGGAAGTTCTGACCCACGAAGCCGGCCATGCCTTTGAAGGCTATGTCGCTTCCCGTGTGCAGGAACTGATGGAATACCGTCATTCCACGTCGGAAGTGAATGAAATCCATTCCATGGGCATGGAATTCTTCACCGATCCCTGGTATGGTCTGTTCTATCCGGAAGGACAGGGCGACCGTTACCGTTATGAGCATCTGTGCAAGAGCCTGGAAGTAATTACCTATCTGGTCAGTGTTGACGAGTTCCAGCACCGTGTCTTCGAAGGTGAACAGCCGGATGCGGACGGTCTCAGGAAGATCTGGAAAGACATTGAAGAGAAGTACATGCCATGGCGCAGCTATGACGGCAACGAGTTCCTGGAAAGCGGCGGTTTCTGGATGCAGAAACAGCATATCTTCCTGTATCCGTTCTATTATGTTGACTATGCCCTGGCGGCGATGTGCGCTCTGCAGTTCTTCCTGAGAATGCGCAAAGACCGTAAGGAAGCCTGGGATTCCTATCTCAAGCTCTGCCGTCTCGGCGGAAGTCTTGGCTATTTCGACCTGCTGGAGGCAGTTGATCTGAACAATCCGTTCCGTGAGGAAACGGTCAGAGATGTTGTCGAAGGCGTGCAGGAAGTCATTGATGAACTGAAACAGACAATCTGAAGAAAGAGTGAGGAAAATAAAATGCTGATTAAAAACGGAATGATTCACGACATGGTTCAGAGAGAACCCTACAAAGCAGATCTTCTGATCGAAGACGGAAAGATCAAAGCCATCGGCACGGATCTGCCGGAAGAAGGCGAAGTCTTCGACGCTTCCGGACTCGATGTCTATCCGGGTTTCATCGATGCCCATTCCCATCTCGGACTGGACGGCTACGGTATCGGCTTTGAAGGTGCTGACTACAACGAAATGAACGACATCTGCACCCCGCAGCTCAGAGCTATCGACAGCTACAATCCGCTCGATCCAAGCGTTAAGCACGCTGCTCTCGGCGGTGTCACGACAGTCGCGACAGGTCAGGGAAGCTCCAATGCCATCGGCGGCACCTGGATCGCTGTCAAGACGACCGGCTGCTGCGTCGATGACGCAATCGTCAAGGATCCGGTTGCCATGAAAGGCGCCCTTGGTGAGAATCCGAAGAGATGCTACAGAGACAAGGGCAACAGCGCCCGTATGTCCACCGCGGCAGTCGTACGCAACATGATGTTCAAAGCAAAGGAATACCTTGCCAAGAAAGAAGCGGCCGGAGATGATCTTTCCAAGATGCCGGCATTCGATTTCAAATGTGAGGCAATGATTCCGGTCCTGAAGAAGGAAATTCCGCTCAAGATGCATGCCCACCAGGCAAATGACATCCTGACAGCGATCCGTCTCGCAAAGGAATTTGATGTCAGACTGACACTTGAACACGTCACGGAAGGTCATCTGATCGCTGACAAACTCGCGGAAACGGATTACATGATGGCAGTCGGTCCGTCCCTGACACATGCGTCCAAATTCGAACTGCAGAACAAGTCCTGGACAACTCCGGGCATTCTCGCCGCGAAGGGCTGCCATGTATCGATCATCACCGACGCACCGGTCATTCCGCAGCAGTATCTGCCGTTATGCGCAAGCCTTGCGGTAAAGGCTGGCATGGATGAATTTGAAGCCCTCAAGGCCATCACCATCAATCCGGCGGAACATATCGGCATCGCTGACAGAGTCGGTTCTCTGGAAGCGGGCAAAGACGCTGACATCGTCGTTTACGAAGGTTCACCGCTGGAGAATTCCTCCACGATCAAACTCGTGCTGATCGACGGCAACAAAATCAGCTGACATTCATGCAGACAGCAGCAGAAGTAATCTGCCGCTGTCTTTTTTTGCGAAAAACAGTGTATTTTGTCAATTTCAGCATTATATAATGTTAAAAAAGAGGGGACTTATGGCGAGACTGATCATACCGGAACTGGCGGAAATGAAATACCGGAAAAAACTGCTGGAACATGAAGGAACCATGGCTTTTCATCATGGCACGATTCCGTTCCCGGAAGAAAAATGGCAGGAATTCTATGACCAGTGGGTCGGCCAGGATCCCTCAGACAGGTATTTTGCCTATATCTACTGCGGCGGCTGTGAAGACTTCACGGGCATGGTTTCCTATCATTATGACGAAAATGAGAAGGGACATGTCGTTGACGTTCTGGTAGAAAAAAAACGCCGGCATACCGGTTACGGCACATCGGGCATCCGGCTTCTGCAGGATGTCGCGAAACAACAGCAGATCAGCCGTTTTATCGCGCCGGTGGAAAAGGGCAATGACGCGGCAGCTTTCTTCGAGCATCTCGGTTTTAAAAAGGATCATACAACGGAAGATACCGTTGTTTATACAATTGATTTTTAAGGAGGAACAGTAGCATGGCACTTATTCATCTTGACTTTGAATCTGAATTCATGGGCAGCAATCAGGACGTATATATCATCGTGCCTGACAAACCCCGTACCAAGACTCCGAAGCAGTTCTACGGCAGTGATAAGAAATATAAAGTGCTGTGGCTTCTGCACGGAACCTTCGGCGGCTACAGTGACTGGATCCGCAAATCCAACATTGAGCTGTATGCCTGTGAAAAAGATCTGATCGTCGTCATGCCGGGTGTCGGCAACAGTGATTATGAAGCCTGGGATAATTTCACGCTGGGCTATGATGCCGACCGTTATCTTGTCGACGAACTGATGCCGCTGGTGTACAACTGGCTGCCGGCTTCCAGTAAGCGGGCGGACAATTTCATTGCCGGTCTGTCCATGGGCGGTGCCGGCGCTCTGAAATTCGCCCTGAAGTATCCCCGCAAGTTCAGCCGCTGCGCGTCGCTGTCCTTTGTGCCATGGAACTATGACGCCCAAAGGGAGGAAATGGAGAAGCTGTTTGCCAAGAAACGCAGTGAAGTGATCAACCCGAAAGATGTCATGCATATGGATCTGAGACGCTACAACCAGATGCACAGATATGACAGCGTTGACGAGTATCTGGCTTCTTATTCCAACCTCTACCGCAAACTGATCGAAGCCGTCGACAGGAAAGGTTTGCCGAAATTCTTCTTCTCGACCGGCACGGAAGATCCGCTGATGGCGGAAAACTTCGTCGCTCTGAGGGATCGTCTCACCGATCTCGGCTTTGAAGCGGTATGGGTGGAAGGTCCCGGCTCGCATGAATGGCGGGTATGGGAAAGAGACATCCAGATGGCATTTGACTTCTTCGGCCTCAACGGCAAAGACAAAGGAAACGCCTTCTGAAGCACACTCAGTAATGGATTTCAAGAGAAATGCCTGCATACAAGCAGGCATTTTTCACGAAACAAACACAAATGTAACAAAATTTTGAAATTTTCATAAAAGCAGAAAAAAACATGAAAATACCATTGAAAAGAATTGACACAGTATTTTCACATTTTTTATAATGCACCTATACATAAGAGAGGGGAAAGAAACTTATGAAAAAGTCAGTATCTCTTTTGCTCTCCGGTGTACTGGCCTTAGGCCTGGTTGGCTGCTCCGGCAACGGCGGCGGCGAAACACAGCCGACAGGCGGTGACACACCGGCAAGCGACTCTTCAACCTTGACAATCGCTATCGCGATGCAGTTTGACACACTGGATCCGGCATTGTCCACAACTGTCTATAACGCATATGTTATCGACTCCATCTATGCCGGTCTTCTGAGACTGGGTGATGACAACCTGCCGCATCCGGATCTGGCTGAGGGGTACAGCATTTCCGACGATGGTCTGGAATGGACATTCAACCTCCGCAAAGATGCAGTATTCACAGACGGCACACCGATCAAAGCTGAAAACTATGTATTCACAGTACTGCGTGCTCTGTCCTATGGTACAGAAAATGCATTCCGTACAAGTTCTCTGTGCCAGTACATTGTTGGTGCTGAAGAATATCGTAACCATGCTGTTGAAGTCGGCGCAAGCTTCGACTGTCTGACAGAAGATCACAGTGGTGTCGGTGTTGAAGCAGTTGACGACTACACACTCGTTTACAAGCTGAAGACTCCGGTTCCGTACTTTGACCTCAACGTATGCGGCGGCGGCGTATTCTCTCCGCTTCCGACAAACACTCCTCAGCATGACTCCGTATGGGCACTGACACCGGGTTATCCGACAAATGGTGCTTACACACTGGAATCCATCGATCTGAACGACAAGGCTGTTGTTGTTAAGAGCGATTCTTACTGGAACAAAGACGCTGTCAAGATGGAAAAACTCGTATGGCAGGTCGTTGCTGATCCGAACGCCCAGATGGCTCAGTTCGAATCCGGCGACATCGACGTTGCTCTGAGTGTTCCGACAGAAGCAGTTGAAAAGTACCTCGGTACTGAAAATCTGTGGAGCATGATGTATCCGTCCACATATTCTCTGTGCGTCAACTCCGGTCCGACAGGTCCTGAAGCTCTGAAAGACAAGAATGTCCGTAAGGCTCTGTACATTGCTCTGGATAAAGAAGCTATCGTTAACGTAATCGGCAACACGGATCTGTATCCGCTGCTTGAAGGTTATGTACCGTTCGGTCTCCCGGGCGTTGATGGTGACTTCCGTACAGAAAGAGACAAGGAAGGCTATGACCTCCATTATGATCCGGAAGAAGCAGTCAGACTGCTGAACGAAGCCGGCTATGATGAGAACAACAAGCTGCATATCACATACAAGTATTCCAAGAACAGCTTCCACGAGGATGTTGCTACAGTACTGCAGAGCCAGTGGGCAGCTCTCGGATGTGTCGATGTTGACTTCGACGCTTGCGAAGGTAATGTATACTACAGCCAGATCGACGAAGGCGCTATCGAAATCGGCCGTTATGGTCTGCAGACAGATGACTCAGCTATGACTATGCTGAAGAACTGGACAGCAGTTAACCTCGTAACACCGCTGATGGATACACCTAAGCAGGAAGTATTCGATCAGATGATCAACGACGCTTGGGCTGTCGCTGCTGATCCGACTGCTTTCGCAGAAGCTCTGCATAAGGCTGAAGATTACCTGGTTCAGGAAGAAGTCCTGCAGTTCCCGCTGTTCCAGTTCGCACAGGCTGGTCTGGTTCAGTCCAACGTTCATGATTACAAGCTGCACATCGCAACTCTGGACTTCATGAGCTGCACAAAGGACTAAGCTGGAATCAAACACAAAACTTAAAGTTTAAAGCACGATTGATATTGAGAGGAACGTCTTCGGGCGCTCCTCTCAGTATTTCGTATAAGAGTGCGGACATACAGTCCGTTCTTCGTCTGTCCTGGTAAACAAAGGCAGGCGCTTGTTTACGAAGAGAAACGAAGAATGACTGCAGACATGTCTGCAGAAAGAAAAGAGGGATGAAATATGCTCAAATACATAGGAAAACGACTGCTAATGGGCGTGGCGACACTGTTTGCCTTGATGACGATTACTTTTTTTCTGATGCACATGATTCCCGGTTCACCGTTTGCCGGTGAAACCCAGGGACTCTCGGCAGCAGCGAAACAGCAGATCATCGAAGCATACCAGCTGGATAAGCCGATTTATGTCCAGTATATGACCTACCTGAAGAATTTCTTCAGCGGCCAGCTTGGCACATCCACAGCCCGTAAAGGTGTTCCGATCACGATGATCATCGCCAACGGTTTGCCCTATACTGCCAAAGTCGGTCTTTCCGCATTCATCACGGCTATGGTTCTCGGCATTCTGCTGGGTGCTGTATCGGCATTCTCGAAAAAAGCCTGGATCCAGGGTCTCTCAGCGTTCGTGGCAACGATCGGTGTCAGTGTGCCGAGCTTCCTGTTCGCACTGTTCCTGATGTATCTGTTCGGTGTAAACATGAAACTTCTGCCGATCATGGGTCTGAAATCATGGAAGCACTACATTATGCCGTCTCTGGCTCTGGCGCTTTCTCCGATTGCCATGATCTCACGTCTGACCCGCAGTTCCCTTTCCGAAGAACTGAGACAGGACTACATGATCCTTGCCCTCAGTAAGGGTACTTCGTATAAGAAGGCTGTTTATAAGCATGCCCTGAAGAACGCGATCATTCCGGTCGTCACCTATGCAGGTCCGCTGCTTGCGACATTGCTGACAGGTTCGTTCGTTGTCGAATCCCTGTTCACGATTCCTGGCATCGGTTCCGAATTCGTAGCCAGTGTATCCGGCCGTGACTATCCGCTGATCATGGCGCTGACTGTCCTGTACGGCTCACTGGTCATTCTGGCTAATATCCTGACCGATATTATCAGTGCGTTGATCGATCCGCGTATCCGTCTGAAGTAGGAGGTGAAAGCATGAGTGAAGCTGAAGTAAAAATGGTTCTGCCGGAGAATGCTTTTGAAAAACTCCCGGAAGATGAGAAGAATAACGAATTTATCGCGATGAAATCACGCTCCTATTTCCAGGACGTCTGGTTTCAGTACAAGAAAAACAAACTGGCTATGGTCAGTCTGGTCTTCATTATCATCATGATCCTGATGGCGATCTTCATGCCGATGTTCTCACGCTACAGCTATGAGGCACAGGATCTGGCGAACCCGAATGCTCTGCCAAGTGCGGCACACTGGTTCGGAACCGACAAGTTCGGCCGTGATATCTTCATCCGTATCATGTACGGTGCCCGTATCTCCCTGTCAGTAGGTTTTGCGGCAGCGGCGATCAACCTGGTCATCGGTATTGTCTGGGGCGGCATGTGCGGCTATATCGGCGGCAGATTCGACATGATCCTGATGCGTATCGTCGATATCATCTATTCCGTACCGACATTGCTGTACGTCATTCTGATCATGCTGATCTTCGGATCTAACATGTTCTCGGTGCTGTTAGCGATCTGTATATCCTCCTGGGTAGGTCTGGCCCGTCAGGTCAGAGCTCAGGTCATGTCCCAGAAAGAACAGGAATATGCACTGGCTGCCAAGGTCCTTGGTGCCAGTGACATGCGCATCCTGTTCCGTCACCTGGTTAAAAACTCCATCGGGCCGATCATCGTCAATACGACCCTGATGGTTCCGAGTGCGATCTTCACCGAAGCGTTCCTTTCCTTCGTAGGTATCGGTATCAGTATTCCGATGGCTTCCTGGGGAACCATGGCCAACGAGGCCAAGAACATGCTGTTCTCAGCACCGCTGCAGATGGTATGGCCGGTATCGGCGATCTGTCTGACCATGCTGGCTCTGAACTTTATCGGTGACGGCCTGAACCAGGCGCTTGACCCGAAGAAACGTTCACGCTGATCTATGACGTTTCTGAAAGTGGAACAGCTTTCCATTCACGCGGAAAAAGAAGAAGGCGACATCCGGCTTCTGAAAAGTGTTTCGCTGGAAATGGAAAAAGGCGAACGGACGGCTCTTTTGGGACATTCCGGCAGCGGCAAGACAACCCTTGCCAATGCCATTATGGGATTTCTCAAGGCGGGTACCTTCTGCGATTACGGCACAGTGACCTTTGACGGAATCGTCAATGTTCCGAAACAGCTCGGTCTTGACTTCCTTGACAATGATCCCTTTGCAGAGATCAGAGGAAAACGTATGGCCTATGTCATGCAGAATGTGAAGGATGCTTTCGATCCGACAGAAAAGATCGGTGCATATATCGCTGAGTTATTTCCGGATGACGGTTTCTTCGAAAGAAAAAAGAAAGTCATTTCCTTTCTTGAAAAAGCAGGAATCAGCGATCCGAAAAAAGTCAGCCGGTCCTCACCGCAGGAAGTATCTGTCGGGGAACTGCAGAAGATCATGATCATGACGGCGCTTGCCAAAGATCCGGAACTGGTCATTCTTGACGAACCGTTCTCCGCACTTGATCCGCTGTCAAAGCAGCAGATGATCGAAGAACTGCAAAAACACGAAAGTATGGGAATCTTTCTGATTACCCATGAGCCGGAAACGGCGAAAAATCTATGCACTTCCTGCCTGTTTATGGCGGAAGGCAAAGTCAGTGAAAAACGGAATACGGCGGATCTGTCCACGCAGGAAATGGTCAGCTGTATGGAAGTATAAACGGAAACAGAGAGGTGGAAGCATATGGCACTACTTGAAGTTGAAAATCTGAAGACAGATTTTACCACCGATCAGGGAATGGTACATGCAGTCAGAGATGTTACCTTTTCGGTCGAACAGGGCGAAGCTCTCGGAATCGTTGGTGAGTCCGGTTCGGGAAAAAGCCAGACAATGTATTCGATTATCGGTCTGCTCGCAGATAACGGTATCGTAAACGCGAAACGTATCACTTTTGACGGCAAAGATATCGCACCCGAAAACTTTGCGAATAAAAAGACATACGAAGACGCCATGAAGGATATCCGCGGAAATACCATGGCCATGATTTTCCAGGATCCGATGACGTTCCTGAATCCGATCATGAAAATCGGCGATCAGCTGACGGAAACAATTATGAATCATAACAAAGTTTCCGAGAAAGATGCTCATGAACTCGCTCTTGAACTGATGCGCAAGGTCGGCATTCCTTCACCGGAAAAGAGAATCAATCAGTATCCGTTTGAATTCTCCGGCGGTATGCGCCAGCGTATTATCATCGCGATTGCCCTGGCCAACAATCCGAAGCTGATCATCGCCGACGAACCGACGACTGCTCTGGACGTTACGATTCAGGCGCAGGTTCTCGAACTGATCGACGAACTGAAGAAAAACAGCGGTTCAGCGGTTATCATGATTACGCATGACCTTGGTGTCGTTGCCAAGCTCTGCGACCGCATTGCCATTATGTACGGCGGCAAGATCGTGGAAATCGGAACCGACAAGGAAATCTTCTACGATCCGAAGCATCCGTATACAAAGGGTCTTCTGAACTGCATTGCCAATCCGGATGAGGATGACGATAAGGAACTGGAACCGATCCCCGGATCACCGCCGGATCTGCTGAATCCTCCTAAGGGATGCCCGTTTGTCGACCGCTGTACGGAAGCTATGCGGGTATGTAAGGAATATCAGCCGGACGTGACAAAGTTCACGGAAACCCATCAGTGTGCATGCTGGCTGTGCCATGAAAAGGCGGTGACAAAATGAGTGAGAAACCGATTTTAAGTGTACGTAATCTGAAGACATACTTTGATGTGACCAAAGGCCTTTTCAGCAAGAAACAGATCGTTAAGGCAGTTGATGATGTATCCTTTGACGTTATGCCGAATGAAACATTCGGTCTGGTCGGTGAGTCAGGCTGCGGCAAGACAACACTGGGACGTACCATTGTAAAACTGTACGATCCGGTCGAAGGCAGCATTGAATTCATGGGCAAGGATATCGCCAACCTGAAAGGTGCGGAACTGAAAGCCTACCGTAAGGATATGCAGATGATCTTCCAGGATCCGTATGCGTCATTGAATCCCCGTATGACCGTCGGTGAAATCATCAAGGAACCGATGATCATTCACAACATCTATAACACCGATGCCGAGCGTGAAGAACGTGTCGTTGAACTGCTCCGCATCGTCGGTCTGAAACCGGACCATATCCGCCGTTATCCGGCTGAATTTTCCGGCGGTCAGAGACAGCGTATCGGTATTGCGAGAGCCCTTGCAGTCAACCCGAAGTTCATTGTCTGTGACGAACCGATCTCAGCGCTGGACGTATCGATTCAGGCTCAGGTCATCAATCTTTTGGAAAACATTCAGAAAGAAATGGGACTGTCCTATCTGTTCATCGCTCATGACCTGAGCATGGTCAAACATATCTCCGATAAGATCGGTGTCATGTATCTTGGCCACATGGTTGAAATGGGAAAGAGCGAAGACGTTTATCACCGGCCGCTGCATCCGTATACAACGGCGCTGCTGTCAGCAATCCCGATTCCTGATCCTGATGTGGCCAAAGCCAAGTCGCGTATTCTTCTGGAAGGGGAAATCCCCAGCCCGATCAATCCGCCGGCCGGCTGTCCTTTCTCAACCAGATGCCCGAAGGCAACCGAGAGATGTCATAAGGAAATGCCGCAGCCGATCGAAGTCGGCGGCCGTATGGTTGCATGTCATCTGTATGAGCGTTAATCTGTAAGTAGCAGGAGATAGTGTATATGGCAAAAGGATTGGTAGTAATTCTGACCGGCGCCAGCTCGGTAGGAAAAGGCAAGATCCGTGATCTGCTTCTGGCAGACGAGGAACTGAAGCTCTTCTTCTCCATTTCCGAGACGACCCGGCCGCGTAAGGAAAACGAAGTCGACGGCAAAGACTATTACTTCGTTTCCTATAAACAGTTCGCAGAATCTGTGAAAAACAAAGAACTTCTTGAATATACGGAATTCAACGGCTACTATTACGGAACACCGAAAGCCCAGGTCGATTTCCTGGTTTCCAAAGGCAAGAACGTTCTGATCGAAGTCGAAGCCCAGGGTGTCGGACCGATCAAGCTCAATATTCCTGACAGTGTGGCATTCTTTGTCATGCCGGCCAGCGAGGAAGAACTTGAAAAGCAGATCACTGAACGTTACAAGGATGATGAAGCATCTGTCGCAAGACGTCTGAACAAGGCCAAGATGGAAATGGAACTGGCACCGCTGTTCCGCAACGTCGTCACCAACGAAGACGGCGAAAAAGCTTATAAGCAGATCAAGGAAGTCATTCTCAAAGTTCTGGAAAACAGAAAAAACAGATAACATTCAAAAGGGAGGCAGAAAACCTCCCTTTTATAATGAAAAGGTGCAAGTATGTATTGCACCTTTCAGTCGATCTGAATCGCTTTGTTGTTGTGGAATGACCAGGCATATGTTCTGATGGCATGATCAGGATAGAAATGCTGAAGAACCATACGGTAGGTATTCAGCTGCGGGGCATACATTTCATGGATCTCGTCTTCTGAAGCACGGTCTGTCTTGAAGTCGATCAGTATGATTTCATCTTTACCAATTGCTGCGAAGTCCATAATACCGTTGATGCGGATCTTTTCATCTTCGTAGTAGAACGGATATTCTTTGTGAATATCCATTTTCTTTGCTGTCTGATACAGTTCCGATTCATAGAAACTGCGGACGGAAAGAAGGGCGGCTTCCGGCAGTGAAGGATCGGCATACTGACGGATCAGTTCCATTGTCCACTCTCTGTCATCCGGAAGGGCGGCCGTCAGTTCATGCACAAGTGTACCGTAGGAAGCACCGCGGCCGTTCTCATTCAGCGGCGGCAGGGTATATGTCTCCAAAACATTGCCGGCTTTTTCCAATGAACTCGGTGTCAGGATCTCCGGCAGTGCGGCATCCGTGCCGGTCCATCTGGGCAGTGATACGGCTTCCTGAAGAACTTCTTCCTGATCACCTTTGACCAGTTCATCTTCATCGAAGACGACCGTTCTGACTTTGAACAGACCGTTTTCATTGAGGCCTTCCTCATGATCGAGAGCGGCAGTGATCAGGCCGGTAATGCCTTTTCTCTCGGCAAGAACGGACAGGTCCATGTGCGGCTGTCTGGCCTGAACAGCGGCAGCATCGTCAACGATGATCAGCCGCTCCTCAGCTCTTGTCACGGCAACATAGAGAAGCCGGTTGTATTCTTCCATGTCTTCTTTGGCATCCCGCCATTCGACAGCCAGCCGCTGTACGGTCGGCAGGATGATCCTTGTTTCCGGATCGACGTCTTTGAAGCCAAGACCAAGCAGATCATCGACCATGACGCCGGCTGTCTGCGAGCGGTTGCGGTTGGCGGATGTCCCCCACAGGAAGACGATCTTATACTGCAGTCCCTTGGAATGGTGGATCGTTGTCACGGTGACGACGTCATCGTCTTTGCCGGAAGTTACTGCTTCCGAAGATTTTTCGTCACTGCCGGCATCGATCTCATCGATCAGTTCACTGACGGTCAGAATACTGCTGTTGGTCACTTTATCAAACAGATAGTCAAAATTGGCCTGATCCTTGCGGGTGAGCGCTTCATAGAATGGTTTGCCGTTTGCATCCGCTGTCATGATCTGCTGCAGCAGGTAGAGCGGTCCGCTGCGCTCAGCCATTTCTGAGAAACGGGCAAAACGTTCGGGAATTTCCGGATGCTGTATCTTGACAGCTTCAGTCAGCTTTTTGCCGCAGGCAAGAACCATGCCGGCAATCTGTTCATCACTGAAGCGGTACATCGGACTGGTCAGCACACTCAGCAGCGACAGCGCGTCATCCGGATCCTGCATGTATCTGAGCATGGACAGGATATCACGGCACAAATCGGATCGGTAGAAACCTTCCCGGGCGTCGATATCATACGGAATACGGAAACGGTCAAACTGCGACCGCAGGGCGATCTGCTCGCCATGGCTGCGGGTAAGCACAGCAAAGTCATGATAGGAAAGGGAAGGATCTTCCGTCATCATTTCATGGATGCGTGAGGCGATCCAGGCGGATTTCATATATTTCGCTTCGGACGCTTTCAAAGCTTTGCGTTTTCCCTTGGCGGTGACTTCCGGGTCCGGCTTTTCGAGAAGAACCAGTTCGACCCGGGCATCTTCAGCTGTTTTCTGCTTATCAAGACCGGCTGTCACATGGTCTTCGTCCAGATAGGAATCAAGTGTGCCGTCAATGTTCATCAATCTTTCAAACAGCAGATTGGTAAAGCGGATGATCTGATGGGAAGAACGATAATTATAGCGCAGGTTAAACGATGCGATACCTTCCTGATCCATGATCAGATCGCGCATCAGCTGCGGGCGGGCCTGACGGAAACGATAAATGGACTGCTTGACGTCACCGACCCGGAAGATCATTTTGTCACCGGCAGCCAGTGAGATGATCGTATCCTGCAGGACACTGGTGTCCTGGAATTCGTCCACGAGGATCTCATCGAGTCCGGCACTGATGCGTCTGGCAATCGTATTGTCATTGGCCTGCAGAATGTTCAGGGCATAGCGTTCCATATCGGCGTAGTTCAGGCAGGCTGCTTCTTTCTTCAGGCGGTCAAAGTGCGCCGAGACAAACCGGGCCAGTCTGATCAGCAGGGCGGCGATGTCAGCCTGTCTTGCCGAGCGGGATGCGAATACTTCCGAGGGATAGCAGATGGCCAGAAGTTCATCAATGCGGGCATAAATGATATCCCGGTATCTGGCCAGGAGGGGATCTTTTGAAGTGGCGATTTTCACCTGGGCTGCATCCTGCAGTTTGACGCGGAAGCCTTCGTAATCCTGTTCCTGCGCAAGACGGATCGCGTCATTGGCGGGATTGAGAATACCATACAGCATTGTCTCGGTGATCTTTTCACCGCCATCCAGGAACGTCAGACGTTCCAGAGCGCTCTGCAGAGCTGTGCTGATATCCTGACATTTCTCTTCCAGCATGGCAAACCAGGTATCCTTCACGGCTTTGGGAAGCTGCTTCAGGGATGTGAAGGGGACATACATCGCAGCGGCTTCGTCATACCAGCGATCCGGATCGGCGGCGGCATCCGCATGTGAGCGAATCGTGTCGACGATTTCATAGAGTGTGTCGAAGTCTTCACTGCGCTGGGAGAACCAGACTGTCAGCCGCAGCAGACCTTCCGGATCATCCGCATGCATGTCCTGCAGGGCGGCTTCATAAGCCTGCTTCTGCAGCAGTTCATTTTTCCCTTCACTGAGAATATTGGCAGTTACGGCCGGGTCGAGACCAATCACGTTGTAATACTTTTTAATGATATTGAGGCAATAGGAATCGATTGTCGTGATTTCCGCATTGACCAGCGAAGTGATCTGTTTTTCCAGATAGGCTTTTTCTTCGGCGGTTTCCGCTTTGGCCCGCATGGCATGCAGTTCAGCTGCCAGACGGTTTTTCATTTCCTCCGCCGCAGCCGCGGTAAAAGTCAGCGCCACGATGCGCTCGAGATCGACATGGTCTTCGATGATGCGTTTCATGATCCGGGTAACGAGAACCTTTGTCTTGCCGGCACCGGCAGAGGCGGAGACGAGAATGTTCTTTTCACCGAGTTCCATGATGACCTGCTGCTGATAGCGGTCACTGCCTGCCAGTTCGACTTTCATGCTGTTGCCTCCTTTCCCGGTTTAAGTTCTTTTTCATAGATCTTCGCGGGATCCCGGTTGTCACCATGGAAGCGGCAGACAGCCGCGTAATCACAGAAGGTGCAGGCGCCTTCAATCGGCGCAAGGGAAATACCGACCGGCATTTCCTGGCTTTCTTCCTGCCGCAGCAGATTCTGATAGAAATATTCATACAATACCTGCAGGCATTCTTCGACTGCAACAGGATCGTAGACGGTCTTTAAGGATGCCACGTGATCACCGTCGCGGTCGATGGCATCTGTCCTTTCGGTCAGAGCCCAGCCCTGCAGACGACGGCTGTCACGGACCAGCTGGCGCATCTTTTCACTGCCTTCCTGCAGGTCGTTTTCAATGACTGTGAACTTCCGGCGTTCGACATAGGCGGCCCGCAGTTCTTTCTCACTGCTGATGTTTTCTTCCTTCATGCTGAAGTAATAGGCGCCACCGGCCTCATAGTCCTGGTACAGACGCAGGGCAGTCATCAGGTAGGAAAGCAGCTGCAACTGCAGGCCTTCCTGTACTTTGGCGGCCGTCAGGTTCTTGGCGGAAGACTTATAGTCCATGATTTCCAGAAGGGAATTGGCACGGTCAGTATTAATGCGGTCAATGGTGCCGTTCAGACGCACGTGTTCACAGATTTCCATCTGATCGAAATGCTTTTCGGCACAGGCCGGCCGGAAGGTCGTGCAGGCTTCGTATTCCTTCAGGAAGGCAACGCTTCTGCACAGTGATTTCAGCATTCTCTGACGGCTGATACGGATCAGGTTTTTATGATGCGGTTCGATAACTTCGAGAGCCTCGAAATAAGGTGCGATCAGTTCGCTGATATGTTCTTCATCAAGCCACTCGGCATAGTTTTCACCGGCTTCGTTCAAGGCGTTTTCCATGACTGCGTGCTGGATGGTACCGATGTGAGCAGCATCCACAGAAGGAATCTGTTCCTTGCGGGCATACAGACCGGATGCGATAAAGTAGCGGTAAGGACAGTTGAACCACGTTTCGATGGAACTGACGGAGCCGCGTATATAACTGCCTTTCTGATCAGTTTTCGTAAACAGATCTTTAGCAGTTTCCGGATCAAGAAGATGATGGGTGAAACGGCTTTGGGAAACAGACAGCAGCGGCCATCTTTCGTCTTTGCCAAGCGGCAGAGAACCAAGATCAAAGGCCGGCATCATCTGTCTTCCTTCATAGTCGTTGGTGGCATAGGAATAATAGATTTCTTCTGCCGCGCTGTTATGGACCCACGCCAGCTGATCACGGTAAGCCTTTTCCCGCTCCGCAAGAGCCGGGAAGGCACTGATCTTTCCGACGTAATCTTCATCAAACAGACCGCTTCTCGCTTTGAAGCCGGGATAGTCACGGCCGCAGCAGCCCAGTACGTAGGAAACACTGCGGCGGGCCAATGGATGATACAGATCGGTGACCATGCAGAAAGGTGAAAGGGAAGCAGTTGCCGGAACGGAAACGGAAAGGATGCAGCGGGCCGTAAACATGACGTCTTCTGCTGTATTGATATAGGGCAGCACTTCCATCAGCATCTTTCGGATCTGCATGCCGGCGCTTCTGTCTTCTTCATTCACCAGCAAAGGTGAAACAGAAAGGATCTCATAGGCAGCCGTCAGAATCTCTTTTGGCTCTGCCGCCTTCAGCATTTTCCGCAGAGGTTCATCAATTGTTTCAAAGTAGGCAGCTGCCTGCTGATCCAGTATCTGGAAGGAAGCGAGTTCGCGGTTTTTCATGACCGTATCATCTTCACGGGAATGGATGCGTTTCAGGATTTTTGCATATTGAACAGCGACGGAAGGTGCTTCCGTACCGGTCATGACCTGACGCAGATAGGCAAGCAGCTTTCCTTCACATGGGGCAAGCAGGCCGGATGAGAATACGTCGAGAAGATGGCCGGAATCCTTTTCCAGCATGAATGATACAGCCTGGAAAAAAGCATTCTGCACACGGGTGAAGGATGTTTCCGTGATGAAGGAAACAGGGATGCCGTAACGGCTGAAAACCTGCCGTACCAGGGGAACCTGTGTTTTCGGTGAGCAGAGAATGATCAGACATGGCTTCTGATGGCGGCAGATGTCCTGCGCGACGGCTTCCGCTTCCTGACGCATTGACAGGGCATGACGGAGAAAGCCGCGCGGCTGCGCCGGTTCTTCTTCAATGACAGGAACACCTTTCTCCTGCAGTTTCTGCAGCAGACGGTAATGAGCACAGCTGCTTTCGAAGCCGGGTAAGATACGGATGTTTTCCATTGCGGCGATTTCATCCAGACGCTTGTCCGCTTCCGCATACAGTTTCTTCTCCGGCAGATCCATGGCGAGGATCCAGCCAAGCAGTTTTTTCAGTTCTTCCTCACTGCCGTCCCGCACCGGCAGATCGTCTGCCGTGATGCCCCATTCGGCGCATTCTTTTCCAAAGGACAGCAGTTCCTGATAGAAAGCGGGGTACGCCAGCATCTCTTTGTAAAAATGCAGTTCTCCGGCATGGCTGCGGATCAGTGCGGCGCATTGAAAAAGCTGCAGAAAAGCGGATTGTTCCGCTTTGGCGTCCAGCAGGACGGAAAATGATATGATCTGCAGACCAAGTCTGCTTTTCAGCCGGTGCATCAATTCTTCCCGGCGGTATTCATCAGCGATTATAGTTTCCATGTCCTAATGATATCACACGATGGAAATGCGTGGCGTGACGCTCTAATTAACGTATAATAGAACCAGGAGAATTGATTATGACAAATACAAATGATAATGTAACAAGAGTATTCCATGCTTTCGAAGAGAACCCGGCAGCCATGAGCGATCTGCTGAAAGGTGATGAAAAAGAAGTCATCCGTTCTGTTCTGAATGACGAATCCCTCAGTGACGAGGAACTGCAGGAAGTTGTCCGTGAGGTCAACGATAACAATGTCATGAAACTGTATCTTTGCGCGGACGGTCAGATCGACGGCCAGCAGCTGCTGGAACAGACCGGCGGTTTCACTTCCGTGGAGAGAGGCAAGAAAACCGATGCGATCGGCGCATTGCTGGACGGCAAACTGGATATCAAGGATCTGCTGGCTCTGATCACCCTGATGAGCGGCGGTCAGTCTTCCCAGGCTTCCTCCCAGACTGCCGGCGGCCTGCTCAGCACTCTGCTGGGCGGTTCCCAGTCCCAGCAGCAGACATCCAGCCCGGCATCTCTGTTCTCACAGCTGCTCGGCGCTCAGCCGGCTCAGCAGCCGCAGGCGCAGCAGCAGACACCGTCGCTGTTCTCAAGCCTCTTCGGCACACAGCAGCAGTCTCAGCAGACCCAGCAGAACAGCAATGAACAGCTGAATGCTCTCCTGCAGACTCTGATGGCTCAGCAGCAGACCCTTCAGGCGCAGCAGCAGTCCCAGCAGGCTCTGCAGAATGCACAGCAGCAGACCCTTCAGGCCCAGCAGCAGTCTCAGCAGTCCCAGCAGCCGCAGGCTCAGACAATGAGCGGTCTGCTCGGTTCACTGTTCGGCCAGATCGTCGAAGCCCAGCAGCAGGCACCGCAGCAGACTCAGCAGTCCCAGCAGCCTCAAGGCGGTCTGCTCAGTCAGCTGCTTTCCGGCGGCCAGCAGAGCCAGTCTTCATCATCACAGATGCAGAACAGCGCGGTTCTCAATCAGCCGCTCTTTACCGAAGCTCCTTCAGCCAACACATCCACCGGTTCCACTGTCAATAACCAGGCGCTGAACCAGTTCCTCGGTTCCAGTCCGACCAACAGCAACGGTACCGTCAATGTCGGTTCGATGTTTGATCTGATCAACATCCTGATGGGAGCCAAGCAGTAATATGCCGCGCGAATTTACTTACGAGATCGAAGAAGAGATCGCAACGCTTTCTTCTTACGAAGGTGCCCGCGGCCGCGTCTACAGCAAGGAACTTTCCCTGATTTCCTATAATGGCGCCAATGCTGTCTACGATATCCGCAACTGGACGGACTACCATGATGAGGAAGCCCGGATGGGTAAAGGCATCACGCTGAACAGGGAAGAACTGAAAGCTCTGCGTGACGCGCTGAACGGGATGGATCTGTAAACCGCATGGATTGCATGCATTATTGTCATGATTTCTGATAAAATATAGTTTAGTTAATGTGAGGTGAATTATATGGGCTGGAAAGACATGTTTGCTACAGCAGAAGATATTGAAGATACACAGCCGGTCGTAACAGCAGCCGCTGCTCCGGCCGCTGCGACTACCGCAGCCGTCGGCGGTGCGATCGCTCTGTTCGAACCGCGTACGTTTGATGAGGCGACAATGATCGCTGACAAGATCAAGAACGGCAGTGCGGCCGCCGTCAACCTGCACCGTCTGTCAAAGGACTATGCACAGAGAACGATCGATTTCCTGACCGGTGTTGTCTACGCACTGAACGGCCGTATTGAAAAAGTCGGCCACAATCTGATTCTCTGTTCGCCGGCTTCCATGAAACTGTCGGGCGTCATCGAAATGAACCGTGACGCGGAATAATCCGCAAGAGGTATACTGATGCACATTTATCCGATTTATAAGAATACCCGCAGAGATATCATCGAATGTGCAACGTTTCTCAATGATGAGATCTGTTTGAAGGCTTATATCAAAAGAGAGCCTTCCATCGTTACATATATCGATGTTGCCAACATTCATCTGAAGAGTGATTTCGATCCGGAAACCACTCTGATCCCGGGTGTGACAAGAAGGATCGTCAAATACCGTGACAGTGATCAGACATTTGTCGAAATCTGCTGGAATGAGGATGAATCATTTACGCTGCGTTTCCCGGATGAGGAAGTCGACGTAGTACGTCAGAGCCGTTCCGCGTTCGCCTTCAAGAAAGGTGACCGCACACTGGCGACGATCGGCCGGATCCGTGCCAAAGATACCCGACAGGTTGGCCGTGAAACCTATGAAACAGTATATGATACGGAAGCGGAAGAAGACATTTCCCAGCAGGCATTATATGTCCTGTGGTGCTTCCCGATTCTCTACTTCGGTTTCTGAGAGGTAAAACTGAAGGGGCTGTAACGAATAGGTAAATGATGATCGCTCATCAGGCACCTTGAGGTTACACCTCTTTTTCTTATCTGCCGAAATAGGCATTATCAGATCCGG
>CADBEA010000027.1:0-35883 GCA_902793635.1 uncultured Erysipelotrichaceae bacterium
CCTGGTCAACATGCAGACGAATATTGCAAAAGACACAATTGAATCCGTGAAAGAAACTTTCGGAAAGCATATAAAAGTATATGAATCGTATATCCCGATCGCCACGAAGGTTTCCGAATCCGCTATCCATGGGAAATCCATCTATGATTTTTCTTCTGATTCCAAAGCTTCGCTGGCTTATGAGGAGTTCACAAAAGAATTCCTGAAAGATCATCGTGAGAAGAAAAAAGACCTGGAAAGATGAGGTGAACCATGGCAAACAAGTTGAACCTTCCCAGTTACGAGAGCCTTCTCCAGTCCGGAGAACAGGCCAGAGATAACGGCGCAGAGAAAGTAATTACCATTCCTATAGATCAGATCAGAGACTTTGAAGGTCATCCCTTCCACGTCTCTCTTGATCAGGACATGCTGAAGCTCATTGACTTCATTCAGGAAAACGGACAGATGGTTCCGGTATTTGTTAGGCCATCAAAAGATAGTAACGGCTATGAGATGATCGCTGGACACCGCCGCAAGTTCGCATTCCAGCAACTTGGAATGACTGAGATTCAGGCAATCGTCCGTGATCTGGATGATGATCAGGCAACGATCCTTATGGTCGATTCCAATGTTCAAAGAGAGAATATCCTACCAACAGAACGCGGTTATGCATATAGGATGCGAATCGAGGCAATGAAGCATCAAGGAAGCTGAAGACAATGGGATCGTTAATGAGCTGGAAGACGTTCTGGACTATGTCAGCAACGAAAACAAGACAAATCAGAAATACTACGTCACTGGCATCAATTGTAATCCAGACAAAGCAGCCCAGGAGTTTGAAGAGACAAAGAACGGATGGGAAAAGACTGACGGTGTTCTTGCCTTCCATGCCATCCAATCCTTTAAGCCCGGTGAGATCGATGCTGCCATGACACATAAGATTGACATATCTAATTGAACCGATTCAGCAGATGATTGATGGGACTCATGAATACAACATGAGAATGGCCTTCAATCCGGCTACAGAAATTAGTTTTCTCTCGGAAGAAGAACAAGGCCTGTTATACCAATCCATGCTGGAAATGCAGGCAACACCGACTCTCCAGCAAGCCCAACAGCTCAAGAAACGCAGCCAGGAAGGAAAACTGGATGAGAGCTTTATTGACGGCATTCTGGCAAGCGAAAAGCCAAACCAGAAAGAGAAACTGAGTTTCAAGAATGAGGAAATCGATTATTTCTTTCCAAGGAGTTACACACCGAAGCAGAAGAAAGATGTCATCATCAAACTGCTAAGTGCCTGGAACAAAAAGCGTGAGGTGGAACGGTAGTCAAAAACAAATCGTTTGCACTTCAGGAAACCGGTTCTTCCCCCTAAAACCCCCTTTTCACCAACCGAAAGAAATATTCACTGTTTAGCTATTAGTCTAGTTACTTAGATTTACATGTTAGTAGCAAATATAGCAGTAGAAATAAACTCTAAGTAAGAATATACAGAAACGGAGTTACAGAGTATGAAGACAATCAGAATTGCTACAGTAGTGGCAGTCCTCTTCTGCATGACCGGATGTACGGCAACACAGGCTATGCAGGAAACACCGTCACCTACATTTTCTTCGGCTGGTAAAGAAGTCATCTCAGTCACGAAGAAAGCTACAGAGACGATTCAGAAAGAAGCAGACAAAGCTGCCGGTAAGCTTCATCAGGAAGAAAACAGTCCGGATGATCCAAAAACCGAAAAGAAACCACAGGACAATAGTAATTCAGGTACTGCAACATCCAGGTCTTCCGGACAGCAGGAAGTGCCAACAGCAACCCCTGTTCCTCAGCAAACCACAGTACCTGATCCAACTCCTGCACCTACTCCAGAGCCGGAGCCAGAGCCAGTCTATGAAGAACCTGTTTATCAGGAACCGGAGCCAACACCTGCTCCTGCCCCTGCTCCATCTCCCCAGGCATGTCCTGGAGGAAAGAATCCGGATCTGGCATGTGATGTCGTACTGGACAGCAATTATTATCGAGAAACCTTCGGCAGCTATAACGAAGCCATGGCCAGAGGCCAGTACTACATGGATGAGGTCATGCATATCGGTGATATCGAAATCACCAGCTATTCCGTACAGGAGGTATATCGGAATGATCATTCCATTGCCTACTACGGCTTAAATCTTTGGTCCAGCGGATCTTTGATCCAATGACCATATAACGGGAACTTCGGTTCCCTTTTTTCATGAAGGGAAGAGAGGAAAACATGATTAGAAAGCTTTTTAGAACTTTACTCACCTTGCTGATCGCAGTCTCTTCTTTCTCCGGCATGGGCAGTCATACTGTTCACGCTGAAGAGAATGAAGAGATTCCTTACAGTGAGGACCCAATCGACACGGTGACCGAACTTGGTCCGCTTTATGAAGTATTCCCACAGACCAAACCAAAAGAGATTAAACCTGGAAATGAGATGCTCAAACAGGATGAAGACATTTAAAATCAAAGCATACATAAGCGAAAGAAGATTCCAACCACAGGAATCTTCTTTTGCTTACTAGTCATGCGGTATAATACTTCCAAGGAGGTACTACATGAACGGTAAATACCAGCCCGGACAGAGAGTCTTTCTGACTGGAGGAAACAAGAATCTGATAAAGGAAGCGACCGTTCTGAAGTACACTGGAGATTCCTATGATCAATGAACTGTTTACTGCCATCACTCCGGAAGAAGCAGCGACGTTTTCCCATAGAAAACCGTTTCTTCCTTATCAGCCGAACCCCGTCATTTCCAAACTTCCGAAAAACGGAACCCTGCAGCCGATTGAACCTTTGAAGGTCTTTGATAATGTTTACTGGATGGGGTCACGGGCTGTCGGTGTTCTTGTAATCGATACCGGCGAAGGCTTTGTCATGATCGACAGCGGCAGCAATGACACAGAAGCCGCGCACATTGCCGGAAGCTTTGCCCGGATGGATCTGAATGCCGCGGATATTCGACTCATCGTCATCAGTCATGAGCATTTTGACCATTACGGAGGAGTGCCTTATTTCCTTAGAGAAGTTTGCCCGGATGCCATGGTTGCCATAAGCCGCACTGGCTGGAATCTGTTACAGACAGTTCCCACAGAATTCGCATTCACCCAACCGCGGCCGCAGAAAGCCGATATCCTGATGGACGACGGTCTATGCATGAAAGTCGGAAATACAAGACTGCTGTGCATTTCCACACCCGGACACAGTGCCGGATGCATGTCCTTCATATTCAATTCTTCGTTTCACGGCGAGGATCTTTCTGTCGGTGTGATGGGCGGCTCGGCAGTCTGGCCGAATTTCCCGGAAGCCCGTCTCTACGAGAATTCGATCGAGTATTTCAAGCTTTATACCGATTCTGCCGGATGCAATGCATTTTCCGCTGTTCACCAGAACGAAGCAGAACTTAACAAAGTCAGAGATCACTGGAACAAGGGAACAGAGCATCCCTGGGTATGCCGGAAGGAAGAATTTGACAGTGCCTGTCTGCAGGAATTCCGCAACAAGGCACAGAATACGATATACAGCGGCAGAATGCAGCCGTATATGATGCCGAACGGCACTGAGGAAGGAAGTCCCCTGCCGCCAAGAAAGTAACTTACGGAAAGGGTATCCTTTCCGGATCATAATGCATACACAACTGGAGACAAGGTTTCTATACGATCCGCTTTGAAAACGGTGGTGGTGTCAAAGTGAGAGAGTCCAGGATCTACTCTTCCCGGGAAGAAGCAGAGGCAGCGATCATGAACAGAAAGAAATAAACAAATCGGAGCTTACTTTATGAAGAATATAGTATTTGTCATTCTGAACAACTTAAGGAAATAAGAAAGTCTGGCCAAATTTCGATGCAGGAGCTTCTAAACAAATTAGATGCAGCTCTGGTAAATAAGTTGAAGAATAAGATGGATTTTTAGGATAAATTCGGATTTGACGAGGTGGATCGTGAATAACAAAGAAATAGTTAAATACTTTTATGAGGATGTGGTTTCAAAAAACCTGATTGACGAGGCTGCGCATTTTCTGTCAGCAGAGGATGTGGAAGAAATGTGTCAACATCTTATAGCTGTCCGAAATACATATCCTGATTACACAATGAGTATCACCCGACAATTTGAAGATGGCGAATATGTTGTTTCAGAGTTTGTCATGCGAGGCACTCATAGTGGTGAGTTTTTAGGAATAACGCCAACCAATAAGACCATAGAAATCAAAGGTGTAAATATAGATAAAATAGTAGATGGAAAAATCACCGAACATAGCGGAGTGGCAAACACTTTTGAAGCCTTTTGGGAAAATGGTTTGATTAAGTCAGTATGACAAATATTGCGTATCTTGTTGTTCTGAATTTGAATATCTATACGGACCGGGCAATGATGCCCACCGGAGAGGTACGGGAATGGCATCGCAGCCCGATAACAAGACTAAGTATTGCAGATCAGTCCTTCCTGATATATCTGCAAATTGTTCTTGCCGCTGTCAGTGTTATAACAAGTGTCCTGTTTCTGTTTGGAGTTCGCAACAGAATGATCAGAATAATACAGTTGGTCAGCGTAATAGGATCTACGATCGTATTTATTATCATCATGATTGTAACCTCTGATTCTCATGCTAAGTATGCATGAGGTGGACAATTACAAATTCCAGTTTCGTCGCTGACGCATCCAAGGCTCTTATCCAAGAGCCTTTTCTCTTCCCGAATTACATACTGCAGACGGATACCGACGGTAACCTGCATGCAGTATAATATGTCCAAGGAGGTATCTCATGAACGGTAAATACCAGCCCGGACAGAAAGTCTTTCTGACCGGAGGGAACAAGAACCTGATCAAGGAAGCTACCGCTCTGAAGTATACCGGAGGTTTCTACACGATCCGCTTCGAGAGCGGCGGTGGTATCAAAGTAAGAGAATCCAGGATCTACCCTTCTCGAAAAGAAGCAGAAGCAGCGATCTTGAATAGAAAGAGATAAACAAATCGATATTTGTGAGGTTAACTATGGGATTCATATCTTTCAATGAAAACTACTATCGCAGAAAGCTGGAAGATTATGAGAATAAGATTCTTTCCGATGCAGAAATCTGTGAAGCAAAACAGCTCCTGAAAGTTCTGGATGATCTGACCGATGAGGGATATACAAATCTGAATGACAGGATGGAAGCAGATTTCTCCTGCTTAACAAGGCTGAGAGCTGTTCTGCACCGATACGGGGAAGTCCCCTTCCCGATCGATCATGAAAAGTTGTCAGATACCTCTTACGGAAAGAATGAGTATGAACTTGAGGAAGTGCTTGAAAATCTGATTGAAGAAGCAAAAAAACACAGCAGTGTTTCCGCCAATCCGTTCCTTGAAGAAATATACAGGTACTGTGAATGGATCGGATATGAAGAAGATACTGCCTATGTTTTTCTGATGCGGGATGCATTATTGCCGTATATATTCTTTCGCAGCAGAGGCAGAGACAATATCTGCCCCTTGCTGATCAGCCGCCGCTTTCTGGAAGACATCACGGAAACGGAATATGTGGATGATGATATACGCCTTCCTTTATACGAAGCACTGGAATCCGGTCATGTCCGGTTTGATGATTACTCTGCTTACTGCAGGGAGAGAATACTTCCGGTTCTGAATGAATATCCGGAATTGAAAACCATTCTTCTCGATCTTCTGGGTTCGATCAAACAGAACAGGATCGTTGTGATTGAATCTGGCTATATGGGAACCATTCCCATGATGCTGAAAGCTCTGGATGACAGAGTGGACTTCAGACTGTTCACGACAGCGCCTTTCCTGTATGAAACCTATCAGGGCAGAATATTCTGCCGAAAATATGAAGATATCCGCAGATTTGAAACATTATATTCGCAGGATCTCTTCATGCAGTATTCTTCGTATCGCAACGGGAAGTTCTATGTGAATGTATCCGCAGAGGAATCGGTGAAGGAAAAAACAATTTCAGAAACAACAAGATTGATGAGGTGACCAGAGATGAAAAACGGAAAAAAACCAGACCCGGATGTGGTCCATCCGATTGCAGGATATGACAAGGAAATTTACGTCAAACCGACATTAAAGAATCCGAATATCATTGTCGGAGATTTTACTTACATTGCAGACTCAGAATTTGAGAGTCATGTGACAAGCTTTTACCCCTGGAGCAGAGACAAGCTGATCATCGGGAAGTTCTGTCAGATCGCAGCAGGTGTCGAGTTCGTGATGAATGATGCCAATCACCAGATGAATACTGTAACGACATTCCCGTTCTATACACTTGAAGGATGGGAAATGAACGCTCCCGATCCGTCCGAAATGCCGTTCAAGGGAGATACTGTGATCGGCAATGATGTGTGGATCGGGCAGAATGCCGTGATCCTTCCCGGTGTTCATATCGGAGACGGAGTCATCATCGGCGCGAACAGTATTGTCGGCAGTGATGTCGAACCTTATACGATCGTCGTCGGAAATCCCGCAAAACCTTTGCGGAAACGCTTTGATGATGAGTTGATCGATCTCCTGCTTCGTTTCAAATGGTGGGACAAGAGCATAGAAGAAATTAACCAGCTGATTCCCCTTCTGACCTGCAGTGAATTGGATAAGGTCAAAGATCGATTCTCCGTTGTTGTGGAAGATCAGGTCATCAATCATCGGTGAAAATACGTGCGATATCCGTGTGGGATCCGTGAAGCACACTACATACAAGGCTCTTAATCCAGGAGCCTTTTCTCTTGCCAGATTACATACCGCAGACAGATACCGATGATGATCTGCAGGCGGTATAATATTTTTTATGGAGGTGTCTCATGAACGGAAAATACCAGCCCGGACAGAAAGTCTTTCTGACCGGCGGGAACAAGAACCTGATCAAGGAAGCAACCGTTCTGAAGTACACAAGGTTTCTATACGATCCGCTTTGACAGCGGTGGTGGTATCAAAGTCAGAGAGTCCAGGGTCTACCCTTCACGTGAAGAAACTGAAGCAGCGATCCTGAATAGATCTCTATAATCGGGATTTGTCGAACTCATTTTTGAAGGAGAAGATTGAGATGGTTATCAGAGAGTATACGCAAAACGATATATCAGATATGATTCGGATATGGAATGAAGTAGTTGAGGAAGGCATCGCTTTCCCCCAAGAAGAGTGTCTGAACATAGAAACGGGCACATCTTTCTTCGCATCCCAAAGTTACACCGGAGTAGCTGAGGAAGAAGGAGTTATATTGGGGCTATACATTCTACATCCCAACAACGTGGGCAGATGCGGGCATATTTGCAATGCCAGCTATGCTGTATCGTCAGAGATACGAGGAAGACATATTGGTGAGAAGCTGGTTATGGATTGCCTGAAAATGGGCAGAGAACTGGGCTTTCGAGTACTTCAATTCAACGCTGTCGTCGAAAGCAACACCCATGCGCGGCATCTGTATGAGCGGTTAGGATTTACTCAACTCGGCACAATACCCGGAGGCTTCCGTATGAAGGACGGGCATTATGAAAACATATGCCCTTATTATCACGAGCTGTAATACAACTTCCCGTTTCACTGTGACGACAGAGTGGCTGAAAGAGAAAAAATGATAAGAAAAGTAATGCATCAGGATATCCCTGCCTGTGTCGACATAATAAAAAAGAGTTTAATATGATTTGTGAAATTGCCGGAGAAAAAACAAATCATAATTCAGGAAGGTGAAACGACATGAAAAAACTGTTTACTGCTATAAGAGCATCTGACCTTGAAATGGTAAAGCAAATCATTGAAAAGAAACCTGAACTGGTAAATTGTGTTGCAAAGAAGCCGCCTAAGAAGGATGACGGGCAATCGCCTTTGCAGGTTGCGCTCAAAACGGGAAATACTGCAATCGCCAACTACTTACTGGATATGGGTGCGGATGTGAACTTTATCGAGGATGAGACCTGCTGCAACGCATGGAGAACGCCGGTGCTTCATGATGCGATCAACTGTGCTGTGATGTCATGCAGGTGGAATACAGATGATAAATATACGGGCTTCCGGGTTTTCTCGACAAAAGAGAGAGCTGTTGAAGCACTCGCTGTTCTGAAACGAATGCTTGATATGGGAGCAGATGCAAACGCACTTGATTCCTACGGCAATTCAGGATTAAACCGTTTTGCACTGCAGGCAAAGCAGATATTGCCATCATACAATTATGTGGAACATCGTGAAGGAAAAGATCGGATCTTTACAGAGGAATTGCACGAAGATCTCAGAAGTGTGTTGCAGGCATTAAAAGACGCCGGAGCAGACGATTCTTACAAAGCTCCGAATCTCGGTTATTCCGTCAGAGAATTCTGCAGTGAAGGATCCATTTCGATCCTGTTTGATGAAGTGTTTGGATGCGACATAGCAATTGAGACGATATAGATAGAGTCAGCAAATTCCTGTTTTTCGCTGAATCATAGCTTCTATCAATCTCCTTTTACATAGCCATGTGGAAAGGAGATTTGAGGAAGACTTCCTGCTCAGGGATTCCATTACGTTATATGTTTTAACTGAGAAGTACTGTACTGAAGTACTTCTCTTTTTGATGCTGACTGCAGCGTTGAGGTCCCTCTCATGTACCGTTCACTCTTTAAAGACAAAACCGCATGAAAAAGGATTCTCTGTCAAAGAGAATCCCGCAAATGATATATGTCTGCTTAACCCGGTCAATTTCCACGGCAGTTCTGCTTTTGAACGGGCTGCATACCTGTATTTGCCGCTATGCTTACTTTACGCAAATATCAACAATCCTGTCGCGCATGAATGCTCGTTTATTCGTGTGGATACTGTCCAAGGAAATCGGTCAGTCCCGGCACCAGTTTGGTCTTGCGGCCAAGTCCCTGCCGGAAGATATAGGATGTGCCGTCAAACTCATCATAATCCGGGAAGGCTGCTTCAAAGACTTCCTTTGAATGTTCATCGGCACAGACAATATAGTCAATCTTGACGCCTTCTTCACGGATGCTTACTTCAGCATACATCAGTTCCACATCTTTCTGGCTGTGTCCTTCCGGAAGTACTTTCGCAAGCCGCTTTGCCAGCTCTGCCGCGTGTTCTTCATCGATTGCGTTGGCCAGTGCAATGCCGAATTTCACGCCGGATGCCTCATAGGACTTATAATCAGACAGCAGGATGTCCAGGTCGCTCATTCCTTTATAGGACAGCTTTTCTGCGTATATTGCCTTGTAGAAGCCTGTCGTGTCTTCTACGCCGCAGATCCTGCTCAGTGCAGCAACTGCTTCTTTGTCAGCACTGGTGGTGTACGTGGTTGTGAGATTTGCATTGTCGGAAAGGATCGCACCCAGCAGGATATGCGCTGTAGACTTGTCGATCTCCACGCCGTAGTTCAGATAATTCAGCCAGATGATCGTCGCGGTGGCGCCGATCGGTCTTGCGTTGTAATACACAACATTGCCGGTCGTAACACTGCCCACGCCATGATGATCAATAATGCCGATGATATGCGCGTCTCTCATACCTTCCGCTGCCTGGCTGTATTCACTGTGGTCTACCAGCAGGATGTCTTCCCCGGATACATCATCCAGTACCGGCGGTACTTCCACGCCTGCCTGTTCCAGTATATACAGGCTTTCCAGATCCGCTTCTTCTGACAATGCCGGTTCGGCATGATAGCCGAGGGCATTCATCAGTCTGGCGCAGGCAATGGCACTCACGACAGTATCCGCATCCGGACTTCTGTGTCCGATCACATAGAATTTGTCTTTTGTGATATCCAGATGTTCCAGTTCGCTACGGTTCAGCATATGCAGTGCTTCCTGCTCTTTTTCTGCTGTTTCCTTTCCGCTCTGCTGGCCTTTACTGTAACCAGACGTATAGGATATATAACCGGTTCCCGCCGCCAGCAATACGGCCAGCACGCCCGTAAGTATTTTCTTATTCATATTCCATTTTCTCCTTGCTGTCTTTGGATCATTGTATGATTCTGCAGTTCCTGAAACACAGAATTCCGATTCCCTGCTGATTCAGAATGGATAAAACAGAAACCGGAGCTTTTTTTAGATTCACGATCTGTTTGCAGGCCGTTCATACATCAGAATTCATTATAGTATCCTTTCCTTTTAAGGTCTGCATTAAGATGCAGACAAGACTCCTGTCCATTGATGATCTGCAGGCGGTATAATATTTCCGGAAGTCATCCTGGAAAAGAACGCAGGATCTGCCCTGCCCGCAAGGAAGCGGCATTCCTGAACAGACAGAGACAGGCAAAGAAGAATTTGAAGAGGTAGTGATAAATGCTTCATTTGGAAAAAATAAATGGCAGTAATGTCTGGGATATCCTTAAACTGACCGTATCCGAATCGCAGAAGAACTATGTTGCGGCCAATGACATCAGCATCATCGAAGCATATACTGCAATTGCTGGAAATGGCTATGCATTTCCGTTTGGTATCTATGACGATGAAAAGCCTGTGGGATTTTTAATGATTGGCTTTGACGTCGATGACTATTGGACGGATGCTCCTGAAATCGCAAAAGGAAACTATAATCTCTGGCGTCTTATGATTGATCAGGCATGGCAAAACAGAGGATATGGGAAAAAGGCGGTTCAGCTTGCACTGGACTTTATTAAATCTATGCCATGCGGAAAAGCTGAATACTGCTGGCTGTCGTATGAACCTGAAAATGAAGCGGCACGTCAGCTGTATCAGTCTTTCGGCTTTGCGGAAACCGGTGAAATGGATGGTGACGAACGGATTGCTGTTCTGCGTCTCTGATGCACAGCGCATGCAAAGCAGACTGCCGTTCTGAAATGCACCGTAGGTTTTGTTCGGTTTTTACTCCGCAGATACGTATTTGCTTATCTATATTGAACAAAGGAGTCACTTCAGATGGAAAACAACACAATACCTGAAAAAAAAGCAGGACTGAGCGGAAATGCACTGAAACTGATTGCCATTATTGCCATGACAATCGATCATCTTGCCTGGATGGGAATAGAAACCTATGCTCAGGCAGAAACTCCCGTTCAGATTTCCCTTCATATTATCGGACGTCTGACGGCTCCAATCATGATTTTCTTTATCGCGGAAGGATATCATTACACACATCACTTCGGAAAATATCTGAAAAGAATGGCAGTGCTGACCGTTATCAGTCACTTTGCCTTCTGCTATTTCAACCAGTCGGGATTCAATCCCCTGACGAACCTGACATTCAATGCCACCAGCATTGCCTGGCCTTTGATGTGGGGACTGATTCTGCTGAAAGTCTGGGATACGGAAAAATGGAATACCTGGCTGAAGGTACTGATCACCATGGCCGGCTGTGTCCTGACATGTACATCGGACTGGAGCTGCGCCGCACCGCTTGCCATTCTGTTTATGGGGCGTAATTACGGGAACTTCGACAGGCAGATGCTCTGGCTGATGGCTTTCACGGCATTGTATGCTGTTGCGTTCTTCATCGTACACAGCCACGTCTACGGAATGATCCATATGGCCTGCTGGTTTGCCGTTCCCCTTCTGTATCTTTACAATGGTGAACGCGGAAAATGTCGGTGGCTGGGCACCTTCTTCTACTGGTATTATCCCGTCCATATGCTGATCATCGGCATCATTTCCCGGCTCTTAGCATCCTGATCGAATGCGTGAATTGAAAAGAAAAAAGACAGCAGAATGAAAGTGGAAAATGAACATCTGAAGACAATCAGCGGTGACGATGATAGTGGCATTCACGATATCGATGTTCAAAGAGTACCCGGCACCCCGGATCTCAGCCTTGATCCTGAACAGAGCCCGATAAATCGGTATTAATCTTTCTGCTGACACAAAAATGGAGTTTTATCATATGATCAGAAAAGCAGTCAGTCATGATGTATCACGTATTGCAGAAATACTGGTGTTCGTTAAAAGAATCAAATATCGCCCGATTTTTCAGGACGATGATTATTCATTTGGTGAGCTCCAGGTATTGCCTGTTGCCGCGGAATATTCAGGCCAGGAAATCCTGGATCATATTTGGGTATATGACGACCATGGAATCGTGAAAGGCTTCATCCATATAGAAGGAAAAGAAATCAAAGAACTGTATGTTGATTATTTCTTTCAGAACCTGGGGATAGGATCTGAATTGATTGAGTTTGCCAGGAAAGAATATGATGTCAGATTCCTATGGGCAATAGAAAAGAATTCAGATGCAATCAGATTTTACGAAGTGCACGGTTTTCTTCTGACAGAAGTGAAAAAGTTCGAAGAAGGAACTACAGAATATCTTGTCATGATGGAACAGAGAACAGGAAGTCAGTCTTTTAATTCAGGTTTGTGAGGACAACGATGATCAATGAAAGAATACAGAACTATATAGATAATCATTCCTTCTGCTCAGAATACCTTTTCAAGGATTGGGAAGCATTCCTGGATTTTCTCTATGAAGAAGGCGGTCGCGTTTCGTCCATCCTTTGGTGGGAGCACTGTAAAAAGAATTTTCAACATGGATACGGCGGTTATTCCGATCCAGATGATGGGGAATGGATGTATTCTGAGATCTGGTTTCATGAAGATGGATTTGAAGAAAAATCCCTTGCAGATATAAAGGCTTATATTCATGAAACTAGAGAGCATGGCCTTATTCTTGGTGACAAATACATCAGCCACGATTTAGTGCCGTCTTTCTATCTTGCAGACTGACAGATTCCTGTCTGGGAGGAATTATGAAGAAGACGTTGATTTTTTACCGGCCTGAATATGCTGATCTGGCAATTAAACTGCGCGATAACTATCGTGCACATGATCACGAGGCTGCAGATATTGTTTCAGAAGAGGAACATGGCGATATAGAATACGCCGAAAAAATGCAGTATGACGAAGCTATTTTTATCGAGGACCGTGATGCCGTTACTGTTCATGATATTGAATCCGGATATACAGACAGACTTCCTGTCTCAGATGTGTTTTATAACGATCCAGAAACCGGTTCCCATGAAGGTATCACAAGCAGAGATGCGCTCAACATACTGGCAGATGCCATATCTGATGTAGGATCGTGGTGGTGCTGGTATGTGGGTAACGATATGCTTCAACTGGAGTTCTGTGATGTACAGCTCTATGATGAAACAAAAGCCGAAAAAGATACTCATACTACTGATGTTCTGGCTGTTCGCTTCTATGGTCATGTCTTTGCGGTCTTTCTGGACGATCTGAATGATGAAACCTGGCATGAACGTTTCCGTGATGACGATTCGATCCTTTATCCTGTCGATACTTATGACATGGCATTCGACGACCATAAAATGGCTGAATCGCTGCTGAATGATTACAGAAACCGCGTTCCCATCAAAGACTTCAAAGGTGCAGAAACTCTGGCAGCTTCAAAACACATTCTCTGTGCCCGGTGCGGTGAGGTCAGCTTTATCGTCGGCGGCGATGAAATAGAGATCGCAGGAAAAAAAGGAAAATATACGGAAGAAGAAATAGAGCCGTTGTCAAGAAAGTGGTGGGAATACTGGAAAGACTACTGGCGTTTCAGAGGGACGCGTGACGCCTTGCTTAAAGACTATGCCTGCGAAGTGACAATTCCTGTGGATAAGAAGGATCCCCAGGGAAACTGGTAGTACAGAAAGACAGATTCGCGTTTGCCGGGACATCGCTAAATGGACGTTTGTATGGAAGGATGAATCATGAGAAGAGTCGGAAAGCCAAACGGGAAAGTTACGCTTCTTGATACCTATGATGCAGATCATGACAAACATATCGTGTATTCAGTCGGTGTAGACGAAAATGGGCAATACTATTCCGTAGAAGAGCATGAATACAGTATTGGTTCCGCATATTCCGTTGCCAGTGTTTACTTTATTCTTGAGGATTCCGAGGCAGAAGATCTAAGACGGAAGGCAAGAGTGCTGGGATACTCAAAAGAGTGAATCATATTTACAAAGATTCAAGTTTCAGTTTGCAGGGACGCAGTTAGATTGGTATTTTCAGGGAGAATATATGATGCTTACTTTGGTCAAGCCGGCTTTTGATGAGTTGTGGTTCAAAGAAATACTAATGGCAGATGAAGAGACCATGTCTTATAACGCCAGGTGGGGCGGCACGATCCCATTTCCCGAGGATGCGTGGGAATCCTGGTATGAATCCTGGGTGAGGAATCCTAGAGATGATCGGTATTATCGTTATCTGATGAATCCGGAGAATGAATATGTCGGAGAAATTGCGTATCACTATGACAAACTCCGGGATATTTACATCTGTGATGTTATTATTCTCGCGCAATATCGTAATCGCGGATACGGAACGGATGCACTGCAGCAATTATGTACAGCGGCAAAAAACAATGGCATTTCGGCGCTTTATGATGATATTGCAGCAGATAATCCATCTTATAAACTGTTTTTGAAGAACGGATTCGATATCGAATATCAGAACGAAGAAGTCGTGATGGTAAAAAGAAATATCGAATGATATGCTGATTACAGATTAATGTTTCTCACTGGTACACAATGCGGACAGAGAAGAAATGATAACGGATCCTGAACGGATACATCATTAATAATACAGATGAGAAATGACAGATTACTGGTACAAACAGACCCGGCGGATCTGTATGACGACTTTGATTTTCCGGAGGCAAAGCAATGCGAAGAACAACAGGAACGATCATATCGGCCAAAAAACAGTGGTGGCTGAAGATCAATAAAAAACCAATACGAAACGGCGTGCTGGACGGCGCGGCTTTTCCATATATTGTCGAAATCAGGTATGAGGTAGACGGAAAAGAATATATAAAGAGAAAATGGATCGGAACGGAATACCCTGTACCTGTCGAAGGCAGTACGGTTCAGCTGGCCTATGAAGAAAATCAGCCCGGAAAAATAAAGGTGGTATATTGAACAGATGCCGGTGACTATTACAATGCATTCAATGCCTTGTCATATATGTACAAATACAGCACATACTGGTATATTCCAGAGAAATAACAGAAGACTGAAATCAGCTGTGGATCAGCAGAAATTCATTCCGGCTTAAGTGAATCCAGATCAGCCGGGACTTGTGAAGGTATAAGACTATGAATGACGAAAAGGACTTCAATTTACGTGTCATTTCAAATCAGGTAAGATTCGGATGCGGCTTTAGAACCCTTAACGGAAAAAAGCAGTATTTTGCCTGGCACGGATATGCGAACCGTAATGACGATTATTTTACATCCAGTCAGATCACACAGAATGAATATGACCAGATCAACACTGAATATCCAAAGGAGATCTGTGCTGACAGAGACAGTGCCGAAGTATTCCGGCAAAAATATGTTGACGGGCATCTGATCATCCTGGAAGGATGGAATAAACTGCCGGGAAGAAGCATACCGAAAGATTCTGCTGCAGGCATCAGAGGACTAAGCTGCGTCTTTCCTGTTCCGAACATCCTGAAAACAGCAGAGTATTATACCGGTAAACTCGGCTTTACCGCAGTTGGATATCTGGACTGTGATGAGCCGCATGTCTGCTTATACCGTGATAATGTGGAAATCATTCTGCTGCAGGCAAATACAGACAGGATTCAGACAAACAGAGAACTGTATGGTTATGGATACGATGCCTACCTCTATACTGACAATCAGGAGAAACTGGAGAAAAGGTTTGTATCCAGAGACGTCAAGGTAGTCAGACCTCTTGCCGTAACCGATTATCAGAACAGGGAATTTGTCATCGAGGATATTGACGGCAGATGGCTGGCATTTGGTCTGAAACAATCTGCCAAATAATAAAAAACAGTGTGTAAAGCTGTACATATTATCAGAATGACTGTGCTTTGGTGAATAAGCCGTGCACAGAGAAAGGAAAAAGAAATATAGAACTGAAGAAAGAAGTACTGAAAAACATCAGCGGCGGAGACGATACGGGCATTCATGAAATCGGCGTTCAAAGAGAACCCAGTGAACCGAAGCCGGACGTTCCACCAACACCAGATTCCACTCTTTCATCCCAGCAGTTTGATCCAACCTTGTTTCTTTCGCTGAACTGTCCCAAATGCGGTAATACTGTTTCTTTTGAAATATTGGAACTTTCCGGTGAACACAAACGTGTCCGCTGTATAGCCTGCAAACATGAATTCAGCTGCTGAATTCAGTCTTTTATGCATGGCTATCACATAATCAGGAGTATTGCCTGAAACAGTTTATTCTGACAGGAAAATGCTTTACGGCAATACAATTACACTGTTGCTCCTTTTCCGCAGCCATTAAGGCCATGTGAAAAGGAGATTTTTATATACATAAAAGGATTGCCGTATTTGAATTACAAGCGGCAATCCTTATCCAATCTGTAATTCAGTATCTGCTTCATACAACATATGCTTTTGAAGCTCCGAGATCCCTTGCCAGCTGCGCGTATTGTTCCGCGTATTTTTCATCTGTCGTCCACTCGCCGAGCAGTTTCTTATTCTCCTCACGGACACCGAACGGCCGGTAGCGGATAATCTTGTAAAAGCATCTGTCCTGAATGATTTCAGATACATATTTTACGGTTTCTTCATTTTCCCTGTCGCGGTCCGGGAAGATCAGCGTCCGGACCTCATACAGTTTGTTTGCCGCCAGCAGGTAACGAAGATTCTTCATTACCATGTCACGGTCTGCACCCGTCAGTGTCCTGTGCCATTCAGGGTTGGCGGCTTTGACATCCAGCATGACACCGTCACAGTATTCCAGAATACGGGGATCCTGCTCGAAGTCAAAGGATCCGTTGGAATCGATCAGACAGCCTTTATTGATCTCTTTCACCTTTTTGAACAGTTCCAGCATGAATTCATACCAGATAGTGCATTCCCCTCCGGAACAGGTGATACCGGTGATATACGGGGCACTGCGGTGGATCTCCTGCATGACGTCATCCGTTGTCATCCACCGGATCTTCGGGGAAGAACTGTGCGGACATACCTGTATGCAGGTGTCGCAGCTCACACATTGATCCTTATCCCAGACGATCCTTCCCTCCTCATCCCGTGAAATGGCACCGGCAGGACACTTTTCCATGCATATGCCGCAGTTCAGACACAGGTTGATCGTTTCCGGATTGTGGCAGAACAGACAGTTGAAGCCACATCCCTGGAAGAATATGGATGTCCGGTTGCCGGGACCGTCGACATTGGAAAAAGAGATGATTTTGTTGATGGGTGCTTTATTCGCCATGTTTCTGGATCCTGCGGTCCAATGCATGCGCACCGTCCTGGGCGCCTTTGCCGAAAACGGTAACGTTGTTCAGGGACTGTTTTCTCTGATTCAGTTTTTCGATCTCGGATTTCTTGACCAGATAGCCGGTCACGCGGACAACATCGTTGTTTTCAAGATAACCGGAGAAGTAGCGCAGACCATTTGCCAGAGAACCTTTGATGATCGGCAGAATGGCTTCCGGTGTTTTGATATATGTTTCTTCAAACTTGAAGATATCACCGGTACCGGTCGGGAAATACTTATGGAATATTTCGTTGACTTCCAGCTGCTCGAGCATCGTCGGCTCAACGCCGATCGGAATACGGGTACCCGGTGAATCCTGCATGCCGTCGGTATCGATACCGACCTGGGCGTGCAGACGGTAACGGTGGTCAAAGGCATCGCAGTATGGTGCAACATGTTCGGAAACACGCTTTTCAATGGCATCCATGATCCGGACACCAAGCTGTGTGGCTTCCCTGTTCAGACCGAAGCCTTTTTTCTTGTCGGTAATGCCAAGAAGATTGTTGCAGCACTCAGCCAGGCCGACGACACCGAACATGCCGGTGAAGTTTTCCTGTTTTACAAATCCTTCCGTGGACAGGAAATTGTCCTTGAAGAACGTGGATTCCTCGACGATGAACCGGACACGTTTATCCATGTACTCCAGCTGCAGATCGATATAATGCGGCAGCACCCGGTTCAGGAAATCATCTGCGTCACTGGCATCCAGCGAGCATTCATATAACCGCATGCGGGGAAGCGTGAATCCTCCCCCTGCTTTTTTCAGACCGTTGTAGCAGGAAGCGATGGCATAGTCTTCTCCCCATTCACTGACGAACATCCTGTGGTTGGCAAAAGACGGCTTGGCAGTCTTCAGCATGCACCGGATGCAGGCCAGTGCGAAATCGTCGCTGGTACGTTCAGGATCATATTTCAGGGTAATATTCGGAACAGCCAGCTGCATTTCCTCGGTCAGTTCCAGAAGCATCCTGGCTGTGGGATTGTCCTCGGGTCCGATATCAAAATGGACAAAGGAATCAGTCAGAACCTTGTCGATCTGCAATAAAAACAGTTTCAGTACTTTCTTTGCAAAAGCAGGATCTTCCTTTTCCACAAACGGCGTCAGAAGCTTGTCCAGATCACCGAGATAAACAGGATATGTGGTAATAGACGGAACATGCGCATAGAAGATTTCCAGGGCATTGACAGCTTCCAGAAGATCTGTCGGCGGTTCAATGCCGAGGAATGCGCATCCCTTTTCAAATAACAGATCATAATCAGGGCAGATATAGCGCGGACGGTAAGGCATGACACCTTCGTTCAGGTCACATAATGCCCCTTTGCGTTTTCCTTCATAGTATGCTTCACTGTAGCGGATCGTATTATCTGTGCTTTCCCCCAGACGTGCCAGGGCAATGAGTTCCTGACGGTATGTCAGAGTCTCGTCTTTAATAATATTCAGTGCTTCACTCATAACAGGACCTCTCTGCGTATATCGTAATGCATTCCCGCCTAAGAATAAATCTTTTTGCCGGTAAAAAAAACCGGTCAATTCACAGTATGAATGCATGATGGCAGCCGTTCTGACCAGGTCAATGATCCCAGTGATAAAACAGGGATGAGCAATGCTCTTTCAGAGTACCTGTTTTGCGTCAGCGCCTCCTTCATAATAGGAGATACCGGCAGACCACAAGACGATCCGCAGACAGATTCAGCATAATAAAAAGCCGTAACAGCCTGTTTTCAGCTGTTACAGCCTTTGATCATTATTCAGCAGGTACGTACTGCTGTTCGGCTTTTGTTATGCCTTCCGCATAGATGACACCGAAATCGTTTTTCATGGAAATCGGCGTATAGCCTTTTTCCGTGTATTCCGCTGACTTCGTGTCCCAGTCCTGTGTGCCCCACTCTCTTTCATTGTCATCGGCGACGATCATATACGCCTCTGCCTTATACGGATTTCTCGAATCGATCGTATAGTTCATCATGCTGGTATCGCTGCCGCTGTTGCCGAAAGCAAGCACCGGACGCTGGCCGATCTCCTGTTCGATGTAGATCGTTTTATTACTGTTCAGGTTCTTCTGCACGAATCCGCCTGTCAGGATGAGTTCGTCTCCGTCCTCGTACTTGTAATTCATATTGGAAGACTCTTCTTCGTGACCTGCCTGCTTGACTTCGAAATCCGTACCGATTACATGCTCAGGTGTAACGTATTCCTTGATCGGAGAATTCGCTACGATTGCACGGGTCGTTGTACGTTCTGTTCCGCTGATGACATAGATCGTAAAGCCATTGTCATACAGATATTTGACAAGTTCGACCATCGGCAGATAGAAGTTGTCGATATATCTCATATTGTTGAAGCTTGCTGTTTTCTTCTGACCGAACGACACAGCATAGTTATAGAACTCTTCAACTGTCATACCGGCATAAGCTTTCGCAAAATTACGGGCAAGTGTTTCATCCGCTACATAACCCGGCTTGATTGCCGCAGCCACTTCTTTCAGTTCGTCGGATACCTTCTCCGGATGATCATGCAGACAGTATTCAATGAACATCATCGTGTCATAATACGTATAGTATGTTTCACATGCCAGTGTACCGTCCATATCGAATACCGCGATACGATCTTCCACAGGGATAAAGTCCGCGCTGTTTTCGTCAGTCACTGCAGTTACGTAATCGATCAGTTTCTGCTTTGGAACAGATCCTTCTGTCCAGAGCGTCATGGGTTCGGTGACTACTTCACCAGCAGTATCAGGTGCAGCAGACGGATCAGTCGGTGCTGCCCCTCTTCCGGTCGAAAATGCGATACCAATCACAAGCAGTAAGACGAGTTCGATAATTGCCGCACACCGCCAGAATTTCAATTGATTTTTAGTGTTTTCCATATCTTTATCTCATTCCTTCTTAAATCATCCCCATCATTATTCCACCCCTTTTCAAAAGTTCAAGTAGTTATTTTCAACGAAAGCCTTTTCATTCAGATATTTTTGAAAAGTAGACAAAAATAACTGTCTTTTTCATGTCCATATGGCCGCAGCAGCCGTAAAAACGGTCCGTCACGATCCCAACGAAGTACCTGAAAATCGGTTTGCCGGATTCCTATCGAACAGATTCGCGCTTCACCGCTGATAAAAAAAAACGTAACAATCTGCTTTTATACAGGCGTATTACCTTGTAAAACTAACAGGAAAAAGAAAGGATTAAGATTATGAGGTTTCATTACGCAGGTAAATACAGCCGCAATCCTGATGATCTCCCCTATCGTGAGCATGAACCAGGAGCTGTAATGTTCAAGGAAGCAAGTGATTCAAAACAGCTTGGTAAGATCACGACCATATGGTCGATCGTGCTATTTCTGGTTCTTTTCGTAGTCAGCTGTATCAGAGCGAAGGATGTTTTCATTAATTACCTTGGCTTGTTTCTGTATGTTCTTTCAATCATTCCGCATGAGTTCCTGCATGCCATATGTTTCAGGGAAGATGTTTATATGTACCAGAACCTGAGTCACGGAATGGTATTTGTCACCGGTGCTGAGCGGATGAGCAAAGGAAGGTTTATCTTCAAATGCATGCTGCCGATTATCGTTCTCGGATTTATTCCATATGCTATATTCCTCATCAAGCCGGAACTGCAGTGGCTTGGAACGTTCGGTATGCTGAATATCGCGACAGCTGTCGGTGACTATTACAACGCCCTCAATGCACTGCAGCAGATGCCTGATAGTGCCTGGGCATATATGCATAAATTCAATACATACTGGTATATTCCGGAGAAACAGCAAAAGACGAACGGATAGTTCATGTCCTGCAACTGGTTTTTACCGACATCAGCATAATTCATATTTCCAAAGCTCTCATCGAGAGCTTTTTTCTGCCATACAGTATTTCTGCAAAAAAACCCAGAATCTTCCCTGCCCGCAAAGAAGCGGAAGCGGTGATTCCGGACTGAAAATGCTGTATAAACCTGCAGGGATATTGATAAAAAGAAAATCGGTAAAGCAAGGAACCCTCTGCATAACAGATGATTTTGGCTGAACGCAGCAGATAGAATTCTGCATCGCAGTGCCGGGCAAAAGATGCAGGAACTATGACTGGCTGCCCGGCATTCTTAATGTGAGAACAAGTGAAATCAGATTGCCGATCAGAAGAACGGCTCCTGCCGCAAGAAACATGCCGAATCCATACTTAATGATATCTGTTATACCCTGATTGAAAACAAACAGGAGAAACAGAATAATCATTGCGGAAAGAATGGAAAAGATGGATGTCTTTATTTCGTTACTTTTATATAACTCAGGATCTGTATTGTATATCTTCGGATCCTTGATGCCGTTGCGGAAGCACAGGTAAGCTGTATAAAGGATGAATGCCGACATGATAATCATGATCAGACCAATCAGATTGCCATTGAAAATCAATGACAGAAAGGAAATAAACATGGCTGGCAGAAGAAGAAAGACACCCAGAACAGCATACAGAATACCGGAAATCAAATGGATCAAATAATTGATTCTGACCATAAATAAATCCCCCAAAAAGTTTATATATTCCATTATTCAATAGTTTTTAATATTATCAATAATAATTCATTCAGCAATACAGAGGATAAATGAAATCATAATGATAAAATCAGAATTGTGAAGAAGTGGTATGATCATGCTTCGGAATAACGCTGTAAGGAGTTTTGCTTGAAAAAGATTTATTCATGGGAACCGTGGTTCTTTATATTCTTCGGATTATTTCATATGCATAGAATATGGGCCTTGCTTGATCGGGATTCATATGCGTCTTTCTGGTTGGGAATCCTGGAAGATAAAGGAATCCCCTATTTCCTTATCATGGGCATCCTTGCCGGTCTTTGCATTCTGGGAATGATCACATTCTTCCGGGAGCGGAAAAGCAATTATGTCTGGCGATGGATATACTTTTTAGGCGGGGCATATCTACTGTTTGACCTGTTTGCCATAGCTACCGGAGTGCCCTTCTGGCATAAACTGCTTGTGTCCATGTTTGATACGGCTTCGCCATATTGGAATGCCGTATGGGGATTCTTTATTCTCCTTGGTACTGGCGTATTCGCTTTGGGAATAAAGCTGTTATCTCTGAGAAAACAGCAGCATCAGTAACATTCAAAACAGATAATATGAGGAAAGGACAGATACAGAATGATAGTCAAGACTCTTGGTGATAAACATAATCCTGCAATACTGATGATTCCGGGGATGTTCTGCACATACGAGATGCCGGCAATCATAGCTGAATATCTGAAAGATGATTATTACATCATATTGCCTACTCTGGACGGACACCATAAGGAAGAACCTGTTTATTATTCAAAAAAAACAGATGCGAAAAAGATCATCTTCTGGCTTCATGCAAACAGCATTGACCGGATCGCCATGCTGCAAGGCACTTCCATGGGTGCGGAAGTAGCATTGGAAGTTGCCCGGCAGATCGATATACCCGTCAATCTATATCTGTTTGACGGTGGTCCCTTTTTTCATTTCCCGCGATTCTTCCGGGCAATCATGGCTGCGAAGTTCATGTCTTTCATGAAAAAGACCAGAGGAAAAGAAAAAGATCAGGCCATTGATGACCTGTTGAATGATCCTTTTGTAAAGAAGCTCGGAGGAGATTCTCTCGAATCCTACCGCGGTCTGATGGGCGGTTTCTGCGAAGTCAGCCAGTGGATCAGCGACGAATCTGTCAAGCGGATCGCTGATACCTGTTACAAATGTGATCTGCCGGATTTTGATGAAGATACTGTCAGGAGATTTATCTTCCTGTATTCTGAAAAAGAACCTGCCCGCCAGGCCGAAAAACGTGTGAAAAAGAAATATCCCTCCGCAAGATATATTGTTATGGAAGGATACGGTCACGGCGGTTTTCAGGGAGAACAGCCACAGCAGTATTCAGAGTTTATCAGAGATCTGCTGAAACAGAAGAACCGCAGTTTCTGAGATGCGTATGCATCGTCAGGCTGCGGATCTTTTTTCTTTCTGTTCAGATTTCCCGGATCATGAAGCGGGAATAACAGTTGATCGGTTTTTCAAAGTATTTATCCTGACCTGTCTCTGAGAAGATTTCCGAATAGACGGTCAGCACCATGTTTTCAATGTTGCGGATCTTTCCGGAGATGCAGCTCACAGCGGCGAGTTCCCCTTTCCCGTTTATTATAAACAGCATCTGGGGAGTGCCCTGCAAATCATTGAGAATGGCTGTGATCAATTCTTTGTCCGGATGTTCAACGGTGAATGTTTTGTTTTCATAGGAGGAAAAGAAGATCAGTTTTACAACCTTTTCTTCTTCATACAGTCTTCTGCCTTCCGCGATGATTCTCTCATCTGCGATATCCTTGTCCCTCAGTTGTGTCAGAATGGAATCCTCAGGTTTTGCCGGTTCGGCTGACACTTCGCTTTCTTCTTTTGTTTCGTCGAAGATCATGATATCCACACCGGTTTCATGGGGATGTCCTTCCGAGCGGAAAACCGGTCTGGAAAGAATTCCGCAAAGATATTCTGAATCGGTGATGAACTTCGGCGTTGCGTCAAAGTAATCCTTCTGTACACCGTCTTTCGGGAAGTAGCCGTTGTTTTCGACAAACAGATGGCAGTGTTTTCCTTTCGCATCCGTGCCTTCAAAGATGTACTTTGCACACATATGACGCAAACCGGAAGCGTCGGTCACCTGCACATCCGCCGCACCAGGCATGATCTTTCCCTTGAAAAAGGAAGAATCAACCGTTCCCCCGAAAGGGATGAAAGTGACTTTGGCGGTTTCCGTTTTCAGCCGGGTGATCTCTGATCTGTCGATCGTGATATGGAATGTCATGATTTTCGCGCTCATGATGAAATATCCTTTCTATGACTCTTACATAATGATACCGTACTTTGATCAGGGAAAGTTCCCTTTCTCTTTCCGTTAAACAGCCGGGTTTCCTTGTTCAGCTGCCGGCAAAGACAAAACGGCGGACTGACAGACAAAACTTCGAATCTGATTTCAGTTATGGTTTTATAGATGACAGTATTTCCTCTAAAATATGATTGACGGATATCCGCAGATTCAAATTGGAAAAACATTTGACAGCAGATGATATAAAAAAGACATACATTGCTCATCGCAGTGACTGGAAAACAGAACCCATGCCGCAGCAGAATGAGACTTTCGTGCTGAACAGGTCTTTCAGCGATGAAGAAATGGCTGTGCTCCGCCACGGCAATGTTCCGCAGGCCATGGAGGATAAATGGTTCTGGTATATGGAGGGATCCACTCTCTGGGCACACCGCAGCTGGACCGGCCACTGTATTTACCGAATCGATTTTAAAGACGACAGCAATCATCTTGTGACCGTCAACCGCGATCCGGAACAGTACAGGTGCACCAGCATCGAAGAAGATATCGAGTCACTGAACAAACTGCTGGACTGGTGGACCGAGAGCCCTTATGATCACTACAACGAGTGGCTTTCGGAGACATATGACGCATTGAAGAAAGCAGGCAAAGCATAGTGTACAGGATCGATCTGTGAATGAGGATAATATGAGTGATTTCATCTGGTTTATTTTGATTGGTGTCTTATTTGTGTTTTTAGGTCTGATTTTCATCTGGCTTGGCTGGCAGATCTGGAAAAAGCAGAGAACGGATCTGATCATCAGTTATCATAATGATAAGGTCAGTGAAGAAAACAGACAGGCATATTACACACTCTTCGGAGCCGGGGTTCTTGTCATGGGAACCGGGTTTATCCTTTCCGGCATATGCACAATATTTATCCGGTCCCTTCTCGCCTTTGGACCAATGGCAGCCGGACTTGTACTTGGCATGGCAATGCTGGTGTCAGCAGTCATGAAGTACAACCATTGACAGAACTGCGGATTTTCGTTCCGTTACGCATGCTGCTACGAACTGAAAATCGAGAGAAAAAGAGGAATGATAAACGCAAAAGATCATGAAAAACCCGGAAAACCGGATTGTTTGGAAAGTGAGACGATATGACGCAGCAGATCATTTTGCTGAATGGACCTTCCAGCAGCGGAAAGTCCACATTGGCCAGAGCATTGCAGACTCTTATTTCAGATAAGTGTTCGGAACGATATGAAATTGTTTCGATCGATGATTTTCTGAAAATGTCAACGGAAGAACCGATCTATGAAGATGATGTTTTCGAAATATCGGATGATCTTTGTTCTAAGGTTCAGGAAATAACAAACGCAGGTACCGGTGTGATCATCGATCATGTGATTACCAGTGAACGTATTTTTGAGCATCTGAAGAATCATCTGACATCCAGCCAGATACGGCTGGTGCGCGTCAGCTGCCCTTTGCGGCTGTTAAGGGAAAGAGAACTTGCCCGCGGGAACAGACCTCCCGGATCTGCGGAAGCCTCGGAAGAATATCTGTTTCCAAAGAACGGATATGATCTAACTGTCGATACCGGATCGAAATCACCTGCGGAGAATGCTCTGCTGATCTTCGAAACTTTTTTCTGACCTGGAATTCTGACTGTTGATATGGATTGAAGTAACAGAGAGGATAAAGGAAACCGACGATATCCTCCGTATCCTGCGAGCCGGTGCGGATCTTGGGTGCGGATCTTGTATATAAAGAAGATGACGAAGCGAGTTATCCGGATATATTCTCCAATGGTAAGACAGATGAAGATCCGGAACAGTACCTGGATACAGAGACAATCATCAGATATTTCGCGGTCAATCATTTTCTGATCAGCTACGGCAGATATACGGGACGGATGCTGCATAACTATGTACTGTATGAAAATGTCGGCAGACTTGCGGCAGAATCAGAAATGCAAAATGAAAAAGACAGGATCGATGCGTCCAGCATTCGCATCGAAGATCCTGGATCCGCAGAGAGCCTGCTGAATCAATAAAAAAACTGATTTCTAAGTCAGGAGGATGAAATGGAAGAAAAGGAAAAGAAACTCTCAAAAGAACAGACGGAACAGATCGCGGGTGGAACCGCGCAAAAACACGTCTATTACTGCAGCCATTGCGAAGACACCTTCGCGACCGAAGAAGAACTGAAAAACCATATCGAGAATACGCACGGAATCATCACCTGTCCGATGTGCAAACGGCCGATGAAAAAACACTCCGTGTGTGAGGTATGCGGCTACGCAGATCCCGCCTGAGTCTGCCGGAAGCGAAAACGCCTCAAAAAACTGTGCTTTATACCTTGAACAGGAGAGAAAATGGTCAGAATTCTCATAAATCTGGCCCTCATCTTTCTCAGACTGATGCCGCTGGTCGTCCTTTACTCTGCGCTGTACCGGGATCCCTGCCATCAGACACTGAAGAAAGCGGGTTTTACGGAAAAGGATATAACCGTTGGTGATGTCCGTTTTCATTATGCTGAATCGGCAGGATCTGATAAACCGCCTCTTCTCCTTCTGCATGCGCAGCTGCTGGACTGGCTTTCCTATCATCGCGTCATGATTCCCCTGTCGGAAAAGTATCATGTATTCGCGGTTGATTATCCCGGACACGGAATGACCGGATACCCGGATGATTATGAGATGAGTGCGAAACAGATCGGCACTTCCCTGGCACAGTTTATTGAAGAAGTAATTGGCAGACCTGTCATTGTCAGCGGAAATTCATCCGGAGGACTTCTGGCTGTCTGGCTGTCAGCCAACCGGCCTGATCTGATTGAAGCTGCCATCCTGGAAGATCCGCCTTTGTTTTCCTCGGAATACCCTTCCATCAGGAAAACCATTGCATACCGCACCTTTGCCATCAGTGACAAGGCGGTTCGGGAAGACAATGAAGGAGACTATCTTATATTCTGGATCAGAAACTCCGAGGCGTTTTTCAAAAACAACGCGTTCCCCGGAGCACGGGTTGTGATCCGTGTTCTGATATTCCTGTCGAGGATGCTTCACTGGCAGAAAACCGTCGAGATACCCTTTGTATCTCCGCTGATCAGGGAAATGGTCAGGGGAATGGATCTGTATGATCCGCACTTCGGCAAGGCGTTTTATGACGGCACATGGAATGCCGGCTTCAGTCATGCGGAAGCGCTGCAGAAAATCACCTGCCCTGTCCTCCTGATCCAGGCCGACACTTCCTTTCTTCCGGACGGAACACTGAACGGCGCGATGTCACAGGAAAACGCGGAGTTTGCCCTGAGCAGACTGCCGAACGGCAGACTTGTCCATCTTCCGGCAAGACATGTGGTTCATCTGGAAGCTCCTGATGCTTATCTCAGAGAAACCGAAACTTTTCTGAAAGATATCGCACAGAAATAATAATCTGACATCATATTGACACAGAAGCGAAAGGAGAAAAGGCAATGCAGAACGATCGCTTTATGGAACTTGTGAAAAAAGAGAAAGGTTTCGAATTCTGTCAGGCTTTCCGCGATGAAACCGACTGGATCATCGGCGGCAAAGAGGATACGTACTGGTTTGCGGTATTAAAGGATCAGTCGGTCAGGGAAATGTATATCGGAACACTCAAGGACGGTATCTGGACTGACCGTATGATCAAAGGAAAAGGAAAAAAGAGAACCGTAAAGGAAATGCCTGCCGGAAGCACAATTAAGCGGATAGAGGAAAGAGCGTATTATATGCAGGAAGAGCCATGGGTCGCAAACAGAAAGCCCAGGCTCATTGCGGACGCTCATCCTCATTACCATTATGTCTACGGGATGGGTGACAAGGCGCTGGACGTATCAGAAGCTTACGGCATAAGCATCGCATACTCGGACCTGAAAGATCCTTCCGCCGGTTTTCATCTGCGGCATCTTTATACCGGTGAAGGGACGGAGATTCCGGATTGATCTGGGACAGATTTCCTGATTCTCCCCTTTTGCGGTATGAAAATAAGGAAAGACTTTTGATATTTACTGCCTGCTGAAAAAGCGGCAAAGACAGCAGGTCACATCATACGAACTGTGCTGAAAAAACAGATATACTTAGTATAAGAATGCCCAGGCGGATCATGATCTCAGCCTGCGTATACAATTCCATGCAAGCAAACAATGACCGCTGATGATCGATCCAGCAAAAAAGGAGTTCCCTATGAAGCGTTTCGGATTTATCTACGACCAGAAAAAATGCATCGGCTGCAATGTCTGCCAGATGGCATGCAAGGACAAAAACAACCTGGAAATGGGACTGTTTTTCCGCCGCACTGTTACGCTGGAAAGTGATGAGAATCCTCCTAGGTATTTTCATTTTTCCGGTGCCTGCATTCACTGCGACGAGGCGGAATGCATCAGACACTGTCCGACCGGTGCCATGTACCGGAAAAGTGACGGAACTGTCGGCCACCGGAAAGAAAAATGCATCGGCTGCGGAATCTGCACCCGGGTCTGCCCGCAGGCTGCACCGAAACTCAGTTTCCGCGACGGCCGCAGTGCCAAGTGCAACGGTTGTGCCGACTTGCGGGCTATGGGAAAGAACCCGGCATGCGTCGACGCCTGTCTGACTCACTGTCTGCAGTTTATTGACTATGAAACTCTTGGTGAAAACCGTGAAAGAAAGGCAGAATACCCATGGGAATGAAATATGTAATTATCGGCGGCGGCATTGCCGGTGTAAGTGCCGCGGAAACGATCCGGGCAAATTCTTCCGAAGCGGAAATCTGCATTCTTGAAGCGGGTGAAGACAGACCTTATCTGCGTCCCCTTCTCAGCAAGACGGACATCAAGTATCTGAATGCCGGAAACATCGCACTTCATCCGACTGAATGGTATGAAAGAAAACAGATTCAGCTGAAGACCGACTACGCTGTTACTTCCATCCATGCGGATGAGCATTTTGTAACATGCCGGGACGGCAGCCGGATCTCTTATGACAAACTGATCTGCGCCCTGGGTGCTTTCGCGGCGGTTCCGCCGATTCCCGGTGCGGATCATAAAGGTGTGCATACCGTACGCAGTATTGCCGACATGAAGAGAATCCACCGTGATATGGCCTTTGCGGAAAATGCTGTCGTGGTCGGCGGCGGCGTGATCGGTGTGGAACTCGCGGAGGAACTGAAGGCAGCCGGTGTGAATGTCACAGTATTGGAACTGGCGCCGAAACTGCTCGGCCGCTTTATGGACGATGAAAGCGCCGCTGTGTTCAAAGACCGTCTGGAAGCACAGGGAATCCACAGTTTCACCAGCGTTTCGGACATTGTGATCGAAACCGGTGACGATGACCGTGTCAATACTGTCACAGCGAAGATCAGCGGCGAAAGCAGTTCATTCGCGGCAGATCTGGTGATCCTTTCCTGCGGCATCCGGGCGGATGTGAAACTGCTGCAGGAAGCCGGTGCCGAATGCGGACGAGGAGTCGTTGTCAATCAGGGCATGGAGACGAGTCTTCCGGATGTACTGGCAGCCGGTGACTGCATTCAGTGGAATCCGAATCCCGGTCTCTGGAGTTTTGCCGAACAGAGCGGTATCGCTGCCGGTCTCAGCGCTGTCTATGGCGCTGAATCCGAAGAAGTCAGGAATGCCCGGTTATATAACGGCGGCGAACTGATCTTCTCCGGCCGCCATGTGTTTGTGTATTCCTTCGGCGACGTTTCCGAAGAAGGAATCAGGACAGTATTCGAACCGGATCACCGTATCCACTATCAGGTCAATCCGGCAAATCCTGCTGAACCATATGAAAAACTCTTTTATCAGAACGGCAAATTGTGCGGTGCCATCCTGATCGACGCCCCGCAGCATCTTGCTGATATCCGAAACACGCTCTGGGGACAGATGGGCATGACACCGGGAGCGTCGCAAAAACAGCTGCCGAGATCCGTCTGGCTGCTGGCGGCGGATTTCTTCGCCGACCGTGAAAAAGCAATGCGGCTGCTGAAACTGCTGCCGGAGTGGGCAGAACACACAGAAGAAGAATGGCAGCTCGAATACGATTTCCTGTTCCGCGGCTGCGATGCGGATTTCAAGCCGTCTCTGTGGGCTTCGGTCTGCTTTGACGAGCGCATTCTGTGCAATCAGACAACACTGGAAGTGATCAAACGATACTATGCCGACGGTTACCGGCCGGTCCGTATGGAAGGCAATCCGCCGGATTATATCGGTGAACAGTACCGTTATCTCTATTATCTGACCTGTGCCGGAAATCAGAAGCACAGTGATGAATTTGCTGGTGATTACACTCTGGAAAACCAGAAGCTACTGCTGAAAGAACTGAAAAAACGCGGCACTTTCCAGGCTTTCATCACCATCAGCGATCACCTTCTCCATGTGCTCGGCGGCCGCTGCGATACATCTCTGTCCTCTTTTGCCAGAGCACTCGGCATTGAAAACAGAACCGCCCAGATCTGGGATATCCTGAAGTCGTCTGCTGAAGAGTTCATTGACATCACCGAGGACGGTCCTTCCCCTGCCATCGCACTCGAGGAACCAAGAGTTGTTCTGAGTGGCGGCGGCAATAACTGCGGCGGCAAATGCGTGATCCGGCCGACGGTACAGGAAGGCTGTATCCTGAAGATCGAATCCGATCTTTCCAGCAATGATCCGCAGATCCGCGCCTGTGTCAGAGGCAGAGGCTACCGGAAGACATTCCTTTCTCCGGACCGGCTGCGGTATCCGATGAAGCGCATCGGCGAACGCGGCAACGGTAAATTCCGCCGCATCACCTGGCAGCAGGCAGCCGATGAAATATCCCGGAAATGGATCCGTATCCGCGATACCTACGGACCGGGTTCCCGCTATGTCAACTACGCGACCGGTGTCACCGGCGTCATGCGTCCTTCCAGTCTTGCCAAGCGTCTTTTGGCAGCGGACGGCGGGTATCTGGAATCCTACGGCAGTTACAGTTCCGCCTGTGCTTCCTACATTGCGCCTTATATCTTCGGCGACATATTTTTCGGCAACAGTCCGGCGGATATCCTGAATACGAATCTGGTCATCTTCTGGGGCGACAATTCCACCGAAACCATCTTCGGTTCGGAAAGAAACTACTACCTTTCGAAGCTGAAGGAAAAGAATATCCGCATCATCGCCATCGATCCCCGTCTTTCACAGACGGCCATCACATATGCGAACGAATGGATCCCGATCCGGCCGACTTCCGACGCAGCTCTGGCGGATGCCATGGCATATACGATCTTCCAGGAAGGTCTGCAGGATCAGGCATATATGGACAAATACTGCATCGGCTTTGACGAACAGCATATGCCGGAAGGTGTCGGGCCGAACGAAAGCTACCACAGTTATCTCTTCGGCCTGCAGGACGGCATCGAACGCACGCCGGAATGGGCGGAACCGCTCACCGGTATTCCGGCCGACAAGATCCGCAGTCTGGCCAGAGAATTCGCAGCCGCAAAACCCGCCTGCATCATCAGCGGCTACGGTATACAGCGCACCGGCAATGGTGAACAGGCAGTCAAGGGAATCGCAACCCTGGCGGCGATGACCGGCAATATCGGCATCTCCGGCGGCAATGCCGGCGGCTGCGGCATGACCCGTGAACATGCCGGCCCGCCAAATGCCATGCCCAAGATCGATAACCCGTATAAAGGTGCGATCTCGATCTTCCTCTGGACGAAGGCAATCGAGCACGGCGCCGAAATGACCGCCCGCAATGACCGTGTCCACGGCATGGACAAGCTGGATGCCAATGTCCGGATGATCCTGAATCTGGCCGGCAACACACTGATCAACCAGCATTCCAATATCGCTGATACGATCCGTATTCTGAAAGATGATTCCAAATGCCAGCTGATTGTCTGTTCGGATATCTTCATGACACCGAGTGCCCGCTATGGCGACTATGTCCTGCCCGGTACGTCAGTCTTCGAGACGGACAACATCAATGCGCCATGGCGCGGCAGTAACTACCTTCTGCGCAACAACAAGGTCATTGAACCCCTCTTCGGAACCGTGTTCGAATGGGAGTGGCTGAAAGACATCGCCAGAAACCTCGGTCTCTACGAAACATTCACCGGCGGCCATCCGGAAGCGGACTACTGGCTGCGAGCAACTTACAACGCACTGCGTAAGAAAGAAAAGGAACTGCCGGATTACGATACCTTCTCCGCCCTTGGCGGCTGGCAGTACAGACAGCCGAAGATCTACATCGCCTTCGAGGAACAGATCAAGGATCCTGAACATCATCCGTTCAAAACACCCAGCGGCAAGATCGAGATCTTCTCCAAAACACTGTATGACATGCATCTGGAAGATGTCCCGGCCGTGACCCGCTATATCTCCTGTCCGGAAGGACCGGATGATCCGCTGCAGAAAAAATTCCCTCTTCAGCTCATCGGCTGGCATACCAGACGCCGTACCCATTCGATGCATGACAACAATGAATGGGAAGACGAAGTTGAAAAACCGGGTCTCTGGATTCATCCGGAAGATGCTGCAGCCAGAGGAATCGCCGACGGTGATGATGTCCGCATCTACAATGACCGCGGCACTGTCATCATTCCGGCTGTTGTCACGAGACGGATCATGCGCGGCGTTGTGGCAATGTCACAGGGCGGCTGGTATACACCTGACCAGAACGGCATTGACCGGCGCGGTTCGATCAATGTCCTGACCAGTTCCGCTTATCCCACACCTCTGGCCAAGGGAAATCCCCAGCACACCAATCTGGTCGAAGTCACAAAAGCCTGAGGCATAACAATTCATTAAAAAAGGATCCTGTTCTCAACACCTGGGGACAGGATCCTTTCTTCATATTTCCCGGCCATTCATCTGTCAGTTATTCGATGATAATTGTTTTCAGACATCTTACCTGCCGTTTGGCATTGGCATCACCGTAAACGACAAGCTGCGCACCCTGACCGCCGTCTATGCTTTCAATCATTTCATTGTCAGACATAACAGCGACATAAACTTTACTGCCGGTCATGATTTCCACACCGGTCAGTTCTGCTGTGTAATTGTCTTCCGATACAGCTGTGATTTTTGTGTCTTCCTTGATTTCAATTCCACTGTCATTGAAAAGTGTCAGCAGTTCTGTCCCCTGATATTCATGGTTCGAAGTTTCGCCCTTGCCATTGACGATTTCTCCTGAAAAGACTGTCTGATTGAGATCTTCCCAGCTGACCGTCAATGTGTTTCCATTGGCTTCAATGATCAGACCGGTTTTTTCCGGCGCATTACCTCTGACTTTTACCGCCAGTATGACCGCAGCGATGACAAGGATCGCAGCGATCACTGCCATGATGTATTTTGTCTTTTTATTCATATAATGATTCCTTTCTGAATGAACTGATGTTACTCGGCTATCGTTTTTCGGGTTCTGTACAGCGGCCTGATTCTTTTGTAAATAACTGCGGAGAGAAGACCACACGCACCGCCGCTGATCAGAGCAATCAGCAGATACAGCGCAAGCACTGCCCCGCGCAGACGGAATACGATGAAGTTTGCTGTCAAAGCTGCTATCAGGGAACCGGCCGCATTTGCGGATGTCATTGAGATCAAAAGATCCGTATTATATCTTTCAGATAATGCAATGACAAGATCGATGACGATGCCCGGCAGGATATAGCCGATCGGTGACATCATTCCCATCGCTCCGGTCATTCCCAGCGACATGGCAAGGATGCACTGGACAAGACTCATCACCGTGGCAGAGCCCTTTCTTCGGATCATGCATGCGCCGATGACCAGAAACATCAGGGAAAAAGCCGTTCCGATGCCTCCCGGCACACGCAGAAAATCTGTAAGGACATTGGCAAACGGTGCGATCAGACGTTTTGAGACGAAACCTATATCGGCGAAAAATGCCAGCAGGATCAGATCCCGTACATTGATTTTTTTCATTGCCGGCCCTCTTTCCTGTCCATGTACAGCGTTTTTAACTGTTCATAAACTTCATCGCGGTTTGTTTCATCCAGTTCGATCAGCCGGACATTTTCATGACTGCGTACCGCTTCCAGAAAAGGTGTTGAAAAGTTTTTGGCTTTGATCGCCGCAAGTACCGGGATATTGCTGTCGAAGGCTGAAAGTACAGCTTTCTGAAACTGTTCCGCCTTCTCTTCTATAAAACCGATCTCATCCATGATGATCAGTTCCTTTTTGGAAGCGGCGTGAATCAGCTGTGTTCCGTATGTGTCAAATACTTCTGGGTGCACTTCCTTTACACCGTTCATGGTGATGCCGCACAGTTTTCCGTTTTCCCGGGCAAGCGTATCCTGATCCCCCGGATCATAGATAAATGAGGCCGGATACATGCAGATTTCTTTGTATCCTTTTTCTTTGTTGAAAACCGCCCGTGTCAGATAACCGCCGGCCGGACACTGTATTTCCTTCACCAGTTTACGGATCAAGGAGGATTTTCCCGCTCCTCTTTCCCCCTGCAGAATAATGTGTTCCGGTCTGTATGCCGTTTGTTTTACAAGGGCTTCGTAATCAGCGGGCGTGTTGACGTTGAACAGCATCCTGTCCTGTTCTGCATTTTCTGTCCGGACAAAGACCGTTTTCAGATTCGGGTGTCTGATCAGAGACATCAGTCTGTAATCATGGCTATTGATCAGATCTTCTGCTGCATCAATGACACTGGTGCGGTAGTATCCGGTTGTCGGATGCATTCTTCCATCGGAAGACACCAGGATATAAATGTCTGCATGCGGGCTGGTTTCTGCTGCATTTGCGATCAGCTCAAAGAGTTCTGTTTCAAACAGCGGCAGATCCACAGGAACCGTGTAAATACCGTCCAGTCCGTCCCTGACACATTGTTTCAGTCCGGTGTAAATTCCTCCCAGCGGTCCGATGAAGCCGCCGCTGTCATCACACACCTCGTCTTTGAGGGCAATAAAGTCTGCGGGAATCTGCTCGTCCGTGCTTGCCAGCGACAGATACCACGGCATGGTTGTGTGTCTGATCTTCGCGCAGATGATTTCCAGAAAACTCTGATCATGCCAGATCAGTTTTGCCTTGTCACGTTTCATGCGTCCGGATCTTCCTCCGCAAAGGATCAGGCATCCGGATTTCTTTCTGTTATTCTCATTCATGTATTTCTCCACCCTGTCCTTTACGGATGACTCTGTAAAAAACAAAAAAGCACCACGTGAAAAACACTTTTGCGGTGCTGTTTTCACGCTCTTTTTTTCAAATACGGAAGGCTGAAACGTTTCCCTTTCAACCCTTTGGAACAGTGATCCCGGCGCAATACCATGCTGTTTTATGGTTTAGGTATTTTTGCTCAAAGAAGTGAATGTATCGTTATATGACCCGCAGAGAATGAAACTGTCCGCGGTACAGAAAACAGAAGCGATTCCTGTATCATCATGATAACATGTCGGCACTCTGACATGGATAATAAAGATCAGTATGCTTCTGTGGCAGATCGGCAATTTGACAAACAGAAGAGGAAGATGTATTTTCTTTTCAATATATATTTGGAGGAATTCATATGAACGGTGAGGGTAAAAAATATCTGATTCTCGGTGTAGTGTTTCTCGCAATCGGCATCACGATGCTGATGACGGGCATGGTATCAAAGCCTCTGGCATACGGCGACATTGTTCTTGCATGTGTTTTCTTTGCTTTTGCCGCCCGTGCCAAATAAGTTTTATAAACGACAGATTCACATTTCACAAACTGATAAAATCTCCTTTCACACAGCTGCGGCTATATGACAAGGAGATTTTTTTATTGCATCGCTCTTTTCAAAGAATTAGTTGATGTACCTGGCAGTGTACAGCGAATTTCGGGAAAAAGACTAATCTAAACGCAAAGAGGTAAGGAATATGCTGATTAACCAGGAATTCATAAACAAGCTGACACCAGTAGAAGTATCTTTTCTC
>CADBEA010000027.1:36001-36681 GCA_902793635.1 uncultured Erysipelotrichaceae bacterium
GCAGGTGAATTGAACTGTCTTACACTTGAACAGCAGAGTGTAGCTACAGGCTTGTCAAAGACAACATGTTTCAATATGAGGCACAAACTTTATCAGGCTGCTTCGAAGTTACAGAATGAGATCGTCCTCAACGGTGAAATCGAACTGGATCCGACATATACATCAATCAACTTAAAAGGTACGAAACCAAAGAATATGCCACGATTTTCCAAGCATAGAGGAAAATCCAGAAAAACAAGATCATCAAATAAGCTTTCTGGCATCAATCACCATAAAGTATGTATCGTTACAGCAATCGATGAACACGACAATATCCTTTATAAAGTCGGTGGACTTGGGCGTGAGAGTGCGGATATTCTTAATCGTTTCCGGCATCATTTCTCTTCCGATTCAATGATCATTAGTGATGACTGCCACAGTATTCAGACGTTCGTAAGTGACAACGAATTAAAAAGTGAGATCATTCCATCAAATGGAACGACTACACCGACGGGCAAAACAGTATCATCAACTGATGAACTGCATACAGAACTTAAAAGTCTTATCAGATGGAAACGGGGAATCAGCACTCGTCATCTGCAGGGATATCTGGACTGGCTGGTCTTGAGGAAAAGGCTGAAATATACACTGGATATGAGAAAGTGGAAGTCTGAAGCGTATATGACCACAATGCTGGAACA
>CADBEA010000028.1 GCA_902793635.1 uncultured Erysipelotrichaceae bacterium
GAGGCAACTTCTCTTGTGCCTGCTGTTTTAGCCAACAACAAGTATATTGAGATGATCCTCGGATCTACAAGTTTTGGGAGGTCATTACATATTGTCTAGAACATGACAGGTACCAATAATCCTGCCTTCCATATCAGGTATATCAATTATTCGGAAATCCTTCCAAGAAACATATCCGTCTGAGTCATATGCAATTATTCGCCCTATCCGTTCACCTTCTGATGCAGGTAATGTCACAGCCAAAATCATCTTTCGTCCTGACGGGGCAAATGTTGAATGATCATACGGTTCGGTTATTGTTCTGGTGTATGTATTAATAAGCTCATCACTTCCATTTAGTCCACCATACCAGACATCTGCTTCAGTAATCTCGCCATCTTCAATATCAATCACTGATTCAATATTACAGGACGGCTGCGACAGATGATATTCTGCATCAATCACAATAGGATCATATTTTAATGTAATCACTGGCCTGTTAATTTGCGCAGACTCTTGGGCGAATTCTTGTGAAAATTTCTCATTTTCCGAATTGGAATCGGTGCTACTATTTTGCTCAACAACTACTGTATCATCTAAAGCAACATCTTTTTCTTTTTTCATCTTTTGATCATTTTGAGAACATCCAACCATAAGTCCTAACGACATTGCGATAATTAGTTTTTTGTTTTTCACCCCAGCACCTCATTTTGTAAATTTATTATACCTTTTTTATGCAACCATATTATTTCCAATCATTTCTCATCAATTGGCCAATTGGTTTGATTTTTAACAAAAAGATGCCTCATATTTCCACGACTGAGTTTCAAGAACTTTTTTGAATTTTCTCAAAGTAAAATCTTGATCTCCCGATAATTCTCTTAAAGCATACATAAGATCCTTGTCCGTCCAGAATCTTGCTGCAGAAACAAACGCGGCTTTCAAATCGTTCACAACAAGTTCGTCCTGATTGAACGTTTCCTCTTCTATCATCCTCAGCAAGTCTGTGATATCCCGATCAGGATCAAAGTCTTCGATTTCAAGATCTGCATCAAGGATCTGGTCGATGATTTTTTGTGTATAAGCGATGCTATTTCCTCCAAAGCGCCGGGTCTGCTTTAACGCCTCAAGAAGGATCGGATACTGAATGGATTTGTACAAACGCTTTAACGCTGCCAATTCTGCCTTACCCGGTTTTTCATCAAATCCCACATCGTAGAGTTCCTTCAAGAATACGTCCTTTATACGCGTGTGCGCACGCGCGGTTGTAATATAATCATCATCTTTATTATTCTTATCCTCTTTACCTCTAGTGGACAAATGTCCGGACATTTGTCGGACATTTGTCAAACCGTTCAAAACATCCTGTTCATCGATTATTTCAAGATTGCTGTTGAACGGTTTGTTGAATGGTTTCTGTTCAAATTTGAACGGTTTGTTTTTCAACGAACCGTTCAACGAACCATTCAACGAACCTTTCAAACCGTTCAAATCAGTGAGTGATTCTAATGTCTGGTTATAATCCTTTCCTTTCATAGCGGCAATAACAATATCTGCATATTTTTTTGGTAATGCTTTCTTCTGTTTACCAATCGAAACCAACAAATCATCAAATCCCAATTTCTTAATCCAAAACGTAACGTTTGATGAATACTTAGCTTTGACTATTTCTTTTATCTTCGAAAGTGGTACTATCTCGGAATCAGGATCGTTATAGTCCAGCAAAAGCCTCTGGCTAGTAGCAACCGCCTTTGCATGCTCTCTCCTTTTCTTCTTGTAGAGTGCTTCTTGGGAAGAAGTGCCGGCTGTAATCGGGTATTCATATTCGTTCAGTTCCCTCCCTTTGATATGAAGCGGTTTATATGTTTTAAACATCCCATTAACTACATAAGCACCGTCCTGTTCTCTTAGAACGAGCAGATTATATTTTGTAAGATGCATAAGTGCGGACTGTACGGTACTGATATCAAATCTGTTTCCCAAATAGTATTTTGATATTTCTTCTATGGTTAATGGCCTCTCATTTCCCTCTTCAATAAAAACTGCTGCCCCGCTGGTATTCAAAACATATTTACAGATACGATCATAGATCATGAGAAAATACACACCGTTTCCCTGTGCAGAATTCATGTAATAGATTTGTTTGTACTCATCGACATCGACCATCAATGCCAAGGTCTTATACCATGAATACATTGAACTCTTATTCATACTCCACCTACCATATCTCTCTGATGCATCTTTATCCGTTCAGAGTGCTTATGATGTACTCCATGACAGGCAACTCTGAATCATTTTCAAAAACACTGATGTAATAATCATCTCTGCATTTATAATTCTCAGCCCAATGCCGGGCTGCGATAAGACTGCTGAACCATTTGCTTATATAAACATGCTTTTTATCCAAATCGCTGAGAATGCAAAAGTATTCTTTTTTATTCATCACCTGTACCTGCCAAGGCTTTCTTCTCCGCCTCGATTATTTCACTCGTTATTCTTTGATCAGTACGGATCCAGTCCTCATGGATCCGTTTTGCTATTTCTTTGTAGAAATTCCGCTGCATTTCTATCATGTTCATTCCGTATTCTTTTGCGATTTTCTGCATAGAAACATTTTTGACGTATGCCAGAATGATCTGCGGTCTCAGCCAGAAAGAAATACTGTTTACAGCAAATTTGACGCTGTCGACTTTTTTGGCATAAAGATTCGCCAGTTTTTCACAATCATCCTTTTTTGCAACAGCCGCATAGTTAAACTCTGGTAGCTTGTAAGTAGATGTCGATGACATCCGATCTGTCTGAGCAGGATGAAGATTTGTCAGGATATACTGCAGTTCTTCTACCTTCAAGGCATAGTATTTTTGATTTTTCACGTATGCCCTCAGCATTCGACATTCATTCCTGAAGTAGTTTACTCTTTCCTTTTCAAGCATGATTTACTCATTTCAGCAGGACAATGTAATCACTATCAAACTCTTTTTCATCCTCTTCAGGAATCGGAAATGTCAGTACTTCTTCAGATTCCAATTCAGAGAGAAAGCCGACCGCATCATCCTGAGATTTGAAAAAACCTATATACGCTGGATCAATTTCATTTCCAAACACTACTTTGCAATCATCCCCATGCTCTATAATCACGTTTTTAACATCTTGCTTGGAAACATTTTGGAATCGAATGATTTTATCTAAATAAACTCTTCTCAGTTCTTCTTCACTGAAGAATAGAAAATCAGAAATATCATTCTTCAGCGATGCAAATATCGCTTCAACAGCTGCTGTTTCTGAATCAATGATTGTGATTAACGTATACATATCTTCCTAGTCCTTCTCTTCTCCGAGGATATTTCTTAGCCATTTTGTGGCATTTTTCCTGAATGTCCTGCTTGTTTTCCCGGTTCTTTTCTCAATGGCTTCTTCTTTTTCTCCGTCAATATATGAAGCCCAGAGAACATTCCTGGCTTCAGATCCGTATTTTTTATCAATCCGATGAAAGATATCATCAACGTAATTGATACCTTCGATGGTGCTGGAGTAAGTCATTGTTTCAGCAAAATCATCTGCAAACCGGTCATAATAGCTGTCACAGTAATTCGATGGTGAAGAATGCATTGGAATCAGCTGTTCTTCTTTTTTTCTTTCTGCGACTCGTTCATGATGTTGAACAACCATTTCATTCAGTTCAGACTTCCAGCCGTTGTATGCTTTACAGCAATGTTTGAATTCACGTATTCGTTCTTTCAGCCTTTTTTCTTCAATACTGTCTTTATCCAACATTTATACACCCCTATTTCCCTCAGAAAGCCGCTGTACGGCACGAAATCAATCAGGACGGGCAAGAACCCATTCAGAAGTTCAACACTTCTGAACGGGTCTAAATCGCCGTCTGAAAGTTCATGAACTTAGTTCAAAAAAAACGAAAAAAGCTCAGGAGATATAATCATTCTCTTGAGCTTTTCTCTTTAAGGTGGTCCCAGGCAGAATTGAACTGCCGACACATGGATTTTCAGTCCATTGCTCTACCAACTGAGCTACAGGACCAATGGTTGCGAGGGAAGGATTTGAACCAACGACCTCCGGGTTATGGGCCCGACGAGCTACCAGGCTGCTCTACCTCGCGATAAGTAATGGATGCCTGCACGGCTTGGTGTGATTGAATGGCGGAGGAACTGGGATTCGAACCCAGGCGCCGGTTTCCCGACCTACCGGTTTTCAAGACCGGACCCTTCAACCACTTGGGTATTCCTCCAAAAAGGTGGACCCTGAAGGACTCGAACCTTCGACCAATCGGTTATGAGCCGATAGCTCTGACCAACTGAGCTAAGGGTCCAATTCCTTACCTGAGCACAAATCAGTACACTTTTTTTGAGAAATGGTAGCGAGGGTGAGACTCGAACTCACGACCTACCGGGTATGAACCGATTGCTCTAGCCAACTAAGCTACCTCGCCATAATATCAAGTCGGGATGGCAGGATTTGAACCTGTGACCCCTTGATCCCAAATCAAGTGCACTACCAAGCTGTGCTACATCCCGATGGCGCGCCGAGCAGGAATCGAACCCGCAACCTCCTGGTTCGTAGCCAGACACTCTATCCAGTTGAGCTATCGGCGCTTGTGCAAAAATCAGTACTCAATCATGATAACAAACATATCAGTACTTTGCAAGAAGATATTTAAAATTTCTTTTTCTGCATTTCCTGCCGGGATCATGTCTGCTTCGCAGATTAGTATAACACATGATCTCTGATATTCATAACAAAAGACGTCTGTACATTGACAGACGTCTGATTTCGCTTATTCTCCCCCTTCGCCGGCCGGCGGTTCTTCGACAACCGGTTCCTCAATGACCGGTTCCTCCGGTGTTTCCGGCAGCGGTTCTTCCGGCACTTCCGGCAGAGATTCTTCCGGAGTTGTGATTTCTTCGGTATTCTCTTCCGTTTCCTGCGGTACGAACGGTTCGTTGTTCAGCGGATTCGTGTCTAACAGTTCAGTCAACGGGCCGATCACATAGGGAATCTCTTCCAGCGGCTGCGGCCGTCTGTCTTCGCCGATGTATGCGTGGGTGCGGATGTATCTGAATACTTCCTCCGCCCCCTGCTCACTCAGATGCAGGCCGTCGGTATCCATCATTCCCTCTTTGGCATAGCCGGTGGATGTGTCATACAGCGCATCGAAAGTATTCAGGTATTTCCAGCCGTTGCGGTCACACATCTGCATGATGGCAGCGTTAAACAGACGAATCTGGGAAACTTTCAGATTCGGATATTCATTGAACTTGGCAATCGGGAAAATCGACTGAATGATCAGATCCGCATATGGCCATGATTCCTGCAGGAATAAAATCTGCCGTTCATAATCGTCGATGAAGAAAGATGCGTCGTTGGTAAATCCGTCCAGATTGTTTGTGCCGAAAGTCAGGATAATTCTGCGCGGCTGCAGGATGACAGCCGAGTCGACCATTGTAAAAGTACCGATTGAAAACCGCATGCAGGGAAGCGTCGAGATGGCCTGGGCACCCATGCCGATGACTGCGATGGTATTGTTCACAGATGTATAGGTACGGCCTTCCTTTTCGTTGTAATACTGCATAAAGCGAACGGTATTGGAATCACCCAGGAACAGAGTGTCATCCACATATTCCCAGCCGGCGTCGGCAGTTTTATTCAGCACCGTGCCATCCAGCACCTGTTCTTCCAGGACTTTTTTCTTTTCCGCTGCGGAAGGATGGGTGACTTTATGCGGCGCTGCCGCTTCTTCCTGATTGATACGCCAGATCTGGAACGCACAAAGACCTGCGCAAAGCAGGGCAATAATACTCAGGATAATGATCAAAACCCGTTCAATCAGTGAGAACTTGTTTCGAAACGGTATTTTTTTATATTCGCTCTTCTTCATAAAATCATTGTTATCATACAACAATCCGCCGCAAATGTCCTCCTGCAGCAGTATGTTTGAATAACCCGGCAGTTTTCTCTCCTGTTTTGTGCAGGGCGCCGGGAATAACTTGTATGCATCATTCGCCGCCAATCATTGTTTTTACAGGAAAACGCAAAAAAAGCCGCATTTTCATGCGACTTTCGCGATGGCGCAGGAACAGGGATTTGAACCCTGGCACCGTGTTACCGATCTACGAGCTTTCCAAGCCCGCCCCTTCAACCGCTTGGGTATTCCTGCAAAAACTATCAGCGCTAATTATCTTAACATATTTTTACAAAAAGAAAAGGTTTTTTAGTAGAATAGCAGTGGAGAAAGTTTTCATGCACAATCAGACGAAACAGAAACTGGCAGATTCTTTACGTTCCATCCTCGAAACAAAGCCTCTTGATAAAGTCACCATCAATGACCTTACGGATGCGTGCGGTGTCAACCGGCAGACTTTCTATTACCATTTTCATGATATCTATGATCTGATCGACTGGATCTTTGTCACGGAAACAGAACGCGCTGTCCCAGAGGTTTCCGACTGCAGCAATCAGTTCGACCGACTAATTGAAATCATGAAACTCATGCAGAAGAACAAAAAGCTTCTTATGCAGACATCTCATTCCCATTTTAACGAACACCTTCAGAGAATCCTTCTGAACAATTCCACTGAGGTCATCTACTGCATCTGTGATGAAGCATCCGGCGGAAAGCTGAACAGTGATGATCGGGAGTTTATCGCGACATTCTACAAATACGCTTTTACCGGCACTCTGCTCGAGTGGATCAACCGCGGCATGGTCGAAGAACCGGAAGATATCGTCCGGCGCATGAGCCTGCTGCTGCACGGCAACATCCACGATGCGGCTGTCCGTTTCTCAAACAGCCGCTGATCAGGAAGTCAGCTGGGTCATATCATTGATCCAGTAACCTCGTTTCACCAGCACGAAACCAATGGCGCATTTGATCAGATCCGCAAGCTGAACAAACAGATACAGAACAGCGACCGGCAGATCCGTAAAATGCACGAAGAAGAATGCCAGCGGAATTGATACCGCCCAGCAGAAGCAGGAATCAAACAGGAAAGTAATGATCGTCTTGCCACCGGAGCGGAGGATGAAATATGCCGCGTTGGCATAGGCATAGATTGGCATGCAGAAAGCCCCTACCCTGATCAGTGACGAGGCCAGTTCACGGACCTCATCGGAAGTATTGTAAATGGTCGGGAAGATGCCGGAAATCAGATAAAGAAGAATACCCATGAAGATGCAGAGGCACACGGTAAACCAGGTGATGCGCTCGGCATCTTTTTTTACGGTGTCAAAATGACGGGCACCGAGTTCCTGGCCGATGATGATACCGGTCGCACTGCCCAGGGCAATAAAGGCAATATTGAAAACATTGCCGACTGTCTGGGAAATATTGAAGGCGGCGATCACTGAAAGGCCGCGGTAGGAATATGTCTGGGAAAGTGTTGCCTGGGAGGCCGACCAGAGAAATTCGTTGGCCAGCAGCGGCATACCCTTGATGAGACACTGCTTTGTCAGGGCGGCCGGCACATGGAAACTGCTGTAGGCACCGACGATAAACGGATTGCGGTCCGGATGGGTATGGGTCCAGGCTCCGACCAGCAGCAGTTCGACAAAACGGGACAGCACGGTAGCTGTGGCCGCACCGGTCACACCCATCTGCGGGAAGCCGAACTTTCCGTAAATCAGGATGTAGTTGCCGATCAGATTGACCAGGACGGCGACAATACCGGCCCGCATCGGCACGACTGTTTCATTGGTGGAACGCAGTGTCGAAGAATAGACCTGGGTAAAGGCAAAAGGAATCATGCCGATCATCATGACCGCCATGTAACCTTCCGCCAGGGTCAGCGTCTCGGCAATCGAAGCCGTGCTGCCGTCTTCATGAAGGTACAGGCCGATCAGACCGGGCCCGAAGAATCGGAAGACCAAAATGCCGGCAAGTGAGAGAATCAGTGCAGCCATCACCATCAGACGGAACGTGCTGCGCACACCGTCATGATTGCGGCGTCCGTAAAACTGGGCGGTGAAGATGCCGATACCGGCCAGTCCGCCGAAAATGCACAGATTAAAAACAAACATCAGCTGATTGACGATTGCCACAGAAGACATGGCATTCGTACCGATCTGGCCGACCATGATGTTATCCAGCATACTGACAAAATTGGTAATGCCGTTCTGAATCATGATCGGTATCGCGATTCTCAGGACATGTTTGTAAAAGTCTTTGTTATTCATAATTGTCTTAACTATAACATATGCGTTCATATTTGATGAAAACAGGCATCTCTTTTGTCTTTTAACCGGCATAAGGTATAATAAGAGTCATGGGAAATCAGCATACACATACACACGATCCGGCGGAAGTCAAAAAGATCGCAAATAAACTGGCCCGCTCCATCGGACATCTGAACAAAGTCAAATACATGGTCGAAAACAATGACGACTGTTCGGATGTACTGATCCAGCTGGCGGCTGTCAAAGGCGAACTGAATAAAATCGGCAAGGACATTATCAAACAGCATCTTGAACACTGTCTGGTCCATGCCATTGAAGACGGTGATCTTTCCGCTGTCGAACATATGAATGATGCCATTGAGAAATTCATGAAGTAACTTCTGTATCGGCTTTGCTGATACAGTTTTCTTCCATGCCATGACTGATACAGGTAATTCGTGATGGAACAGACAAAGAAAACAACAAGCCGCGATCTGACAAAAGGAAACATAGCCGTACAGGTTCTCCTGTTCTCCCTGCCCCTGATGCTGGGAAATATCTTTCAGATGCTTTACAACACAGTCGACTCGATCGTTGTCGGCAATTTTGTCGGCACCCAGGCACTTGCGGCAGTCGGTTCGACGACGATGATCGTCAATCTCTTTGTCTTTTTCTTCAACGGTTTTTCGATTGGTGCCGGTGTGGTCATCGGCAACCTGTTCGGCGCCGGCAATCTGAAAAAACTGCATGATGCGGTGGAAACTGTCATGGCCGCATCTTTTATTCTGTGTGTGATCTTCACGGCGGTCAGTGTTGCCGGTGTTGAAAGCATGCTGAGGTTCATGGCCACGCCGGAGGACGTTTTTGCCAGTGCCTCCACCTATCTGAAGATCTACTGTGCCGGCATCTCGGGTCTTTTGATCTACAATATCGGCAGCGGCATTCTCAGAGCCGTCGGTGATACGACCAGACCGCTCTACTTCCTGATTCTGACCAGTGTTCTCAACATCATTCTCGATCTGCTGTTTGTCATTGTCTTCCATCTCGGCATTGCCGGTGTGGCGCTGGCGACGATTGCTTCGCAGTTTGTCTCAGCTGTTCTGATCCTGCTTCTGCTGATGAAGACCAAGGATATCTACCGCTTTGTACTGGCCGATATGCGGATCGACTGGGATATTCTGAAAAACGTTTTCGCCATCGGTCTTCCGGCGGCGATTCAGTCAGTTATTACCGCCTTCTCCAATATCTTTGTGCAGTCCTATATCAATCACTTCGGATCCGGTGTCATGGCCGGCTGGAGCTGCTACAACAAGATCGATATGTTTATCATGCTGCCAATGAACAGTATGGCGCTTGCCGCGACGACTTTCGTTTCCCAGAATATCGGCGCCGGCAAATATAAACGGGCGGAAGACGGCACCCGTATCACGATTCTATTGACCCTTGCCATTACCGGCGTGATTGCCGCATTGATCTATTTCCTTGCGCCTTTCGCGGTCAACCTCTTCTCCAACGATCCGGATGTTATCTATTACGGTGTCCTGTTCCTGCATACCAATGTCTTCTTCCTGCTGTTCAACTGCATTACCCATGTTCTGGCCGGTTCCCTGCGCGGCCGCGGTGATTCCCGTGCGCCGATGATCATCATGCTGATTGGCTTTGTTCTGATCCGGCAGATCTATCTGTTTGTCATGGCCAATTATATTTCCAATACGCCGCAGGCAATCAGTTTCGGCTATCCGGTCGGATGGATGGTTGCCAGTGCGCTGGAACTGCTGTATTACAAGCTGCGGGTCAAAACACCCCAGGAAGAAAGCTGAAGCCGGATCGAATTTGTGATCCGGCTTTTTTCATTATTCTGTTTCTCCGAAGGCGTCAGTGATATCAGCGATATATTCGTAATGCGGCTGTATGCGGGCATACAGCTTGTCCACTTTGGCCGGTGTCTTTCCGGTTTCAAACTGATGGCTGTACAGCTTGTGGCATACCAGTGTCAGCTGCGCTTCTTCAAAGCCCACACCGTTGGGAAGTTCTTTCGGTGTCAGATTCGATTCAGAAACCTTGTCTCTGTCACGGCCGGAAACACTGCCCAGCATCATCAGATCGTCACAGTACTTTTCATCGAAGAATGTAATCGTGAAGTAGTCATACTGTTCCATGAATTCCCAGGTATAGCGGTTGGGACTGATATATACGGTCACACCCGGTGTATGGCCCCAGACATTTCCCATCATGCCCCAGCCGACCGTCATGGTATTGAAATGATCAATGGTTCCGGCGGTGACCAGCGCCATCTGTTCCGAGAATTTTTTGAAGACGTCGATTTTTGTCTCTTTCAGGGTTTCCATTGTTACTGTCTGCATGTTATTCCTCCTTACAGCTTCACAGCAATTTCACTGACAGCCACCAGTACGGCTTCACCGCTGATGGCGATCCGGTTGTTCTCTTTGATTACACAATGCAGATATCCGCCTCTTTCCGAAGCCTGATATGCCTCAATGACATCCTTGCCAAGCACTTTGGACCAGTAATCGGCGATCTGACAGTGGGCTGATCCGCAGACCGGATCTTCCGGTACGGCAAGTCCGGGACAGAAACTGCGGGATACACAGTCCGTTTCCCGGCCCAGAGCTGTCGCATTCTGCAGACGGCCGGCCAGACCGGCGAGCAGTTTCTGATCAGGATCCATCTTTCTGACCTGTTCTTCATTTTCAAACACACAGATCAGATCAAGTCCGAGCACGGCTTTGACTAGCCGGTATCCGAAGGCTGCTTCCATTTCATCAGTGACGGGAATCTCCTTCAGCTCATAGCGCGGCAGATCCATAACATAGCGGCTACCCTCCCTTACGACATACAGGTCGCCACTGACCGTATGAAACGTGACAGCGTCCGATTCCGGTTCAATATAGTTCAGGATGACAAACGACGAGGCAAGCGTGGCATGTCCGCACAGTTCAACTTCCGCTTTCGGTGTAAACCAGCGCAGCCTGTAACCGTTGTTTTCCGGCACCAGAAAGGCTGTCTCGGAAAGACTGTTTTCCATCGCAAGTTTCTTCATTCCTTCTTCCGAAGGCCATTTTTCCATCACACATACCGCGGCCGGATTGCCGGCAAACGGCACAGCGGTAAAAGCATCGACAATATACTGTTTCATTTCTGAATCTCCTTTTCGTATCATAACGCATTTTTGTTTTCTGTGCCTTAACGGTACCCAAAAAGAAAAAACCGCCGCGGCGGTTTATTTCTCAGCAGCCGGTTTACGGAACAGATCGATGGCACTGATCAGCACCGGCACGATCATGATCAGCACACCGAGGAAGGCGACGAACTTGGCACCGAAAGCATCCATCAGAGCACCGCTGTACAGCAATGCAAAGACACCGGCGAAGCTGCCGAACATCGCATCCGTCAGTGAGTGGGCCGTATTCTTCAGCGGAGCGGGCACGTTCTTTTCGGTGATTTCACGCATGGTCGGCAGCAGCAGACCGTAGGAGACATTCATCATGACAGTGCCGATAATGATCATAGCCGGATTCAGTGCCTGCCATACGAAGACCAGCATCGCTGTCGCAAATAATGTGACCAGGAACATACGCACTTTTGACGGCATGCGTCTGAGGCTGCCGGAAATGAAGATGAAGACAGCCTGCACCATGACGCCGATGAAAGAGTCGACGCCGAGGATCGAAACGTCACCGCCGACACTTTCCAGAATAACGATCTTCAGGTTATTGATCGGTGCTGTTGAAACACCTGTCAAAAACAGGATAATGATCAGTATGACATAGGGACGGATCTTCAGCAGATCCTTTGTATTGCCCTTCGGTGCTTCCCTTTTGACAGCCTCATACGGTTTTTCTTCGGTGATCGTCGCCATGATGACGATAATGACGAAGAGCGTACCGGTCACAAACGGAATCATATGGAAGCCGATCAGGTTATAGACCTGACCAAGCAGCAGCATCGATACGGCATAACCGACCGATCCGAGCGCTCTTGCCCTGCCGAAGTGACCGGCATCGTAATTGAACGCCCGCAGCATCCAGGCATCCAGATTGGTGCCGAGCGGCGGTGCCATAAAACCAACCAGCGGATGAAGTACGGCGGCAAACCAGATATTGACCTTCACCAGGAAGAACTCCGCCAGACAGAGAACCGTCAGTATGACCAGTTCGGGAATGAATACCTTCCGGTTGGACCGCTTCTTATCGGCCATGCCGCCCCAGAAGAACGCTCCCAGGAAAGCAAAGAACATATAGGCAGCGACGACGAGTGACAGCATTGAACTGCTCATGCCGCAGCTGAGGAAGTACGTTGTAACGAAACCGAGGAATGACGCAAAAAAGGACCAGTAAAGGAAATCCAAAGCACCGAATTTCACAAACTTGCTTAACGTATTGTCCATAGTCCCTCCCGTTTTTCTTCTATGGGACAATTGTACTATTTACAAACATTCGGCGTCTATCCATATGACAGTAAATGATGGCATGCACTGTCACTTCAGCCGTGCTACACTGAAGACAGAAAAAAACTGTTAGGAGGATAATACGATCATGATCTGTAAGAAATGCGGTGCCGAGCTGCCTGACCTCACGATGTACTGCACAAAATGCGGTGCGCCGCAGTTTGCTGCACCGAAACCGGAAGTCAACCTTGTCATGGCTGATTCTTCCACCAGCAAAGTTGTCATCAACTCCTGTCCGAATATGACAGTTGCCCTGAGTCAGATCAGAGCTCTCACCGGTATGACTGTCCCGGAGATCCGCACGCTGCTGAAAGAAATGCCGGCCGTGCTGCTTTCTTCCCTGAGCAGAGACGAAGCGGAGAGCACTGCTGCCATACTGAGAGAAAACGGTGTCGATGCCGAAGCTGTCCATAAAGAAAAGAAAGAACCGGTCTCGGTGGAACCGGAAACAGCACCGGAACCACAGCCTGCACCGGAACCGGAACCTGTTCCTGAACCTGCACCGGAACCTGTCCCAGAACCGGTACCGGAGCCAAAGGAAGAGCCTTCTTTCGAAGAACAGATGGAAGCTTTCCTGAACGAAGATAAAAAGGAAGAACCGGTACCGGAACCGGAAGAAACACCGGTGGAACCGGAAACCAAAGAAGAAAAAGATGAGAAAGTGCCGGTTTTGACACTGGAGCCGTCCATTATCACTGACGAAAGTTTCATGCAGGAAATGGAAGAATTCCTGAATAAGAAATAAGCACATAAAAACTGCCTGTGTAGTGATCTGAAATCAATCATTCACAGACAGTTTCTTTTTTTATTATGCGGCAGCTGCGGCTGCGGCCTGCTGCTGCTGAATTTCCAACAGGACACTGACAATCACAGCGCTGGCCAGTTCGACGGTGCCGGCCATATAGTGAGCACAGAGAATCAGGCAGGCATGCACGAGTCTCGTCCGGTTGCTGAAACCGAAGAAACCATAGCCGTCGTCATGGCCGAGGAATTCATAAACATCCATCAGATCACAGCACATGGTCTGTGTATCAATACCGAGATTTGCGAGGATGCCAAGCGGAATCATTTCATAACTCTTTCCGTAATTGATTTCAGCATATTTCAGGAATTTGCTGAGGTCTTCAAGGTTCCGGTATTTCGTTCTGGCTGTACCCTGGCAGAGAGTCAGGGCATGGCTCAATGACTGCATGGCGTTGAGATTGAAAATGCTTGTCTTGGATAAATGCTCATACAGATATTCGATTTCATCGAGCAGATCCGGGACTTCCCTATCTGTTTTCAGACACAGCAGACCGGCGAAGATCACGTCTTCCTGACCGGTCAGCACACGGTGATTCCGATTGATATCATCATACAGTTTCCGGGTATCCTGGGCATACTGATCAAACATTCCGTTCGGCATCATGTCCGGCATGATCATGGCAAGAAAAGGCAGATACGCGCTTGGGGCGAAATACTTCCGCAGAGCGCTGTATGCCTTTGAAGCCGCTCTCATTTTCAAGCCGGGATCCTTTTCCGTCGCCAGCATGGTTACGAAGATCGGTTCACCGCTGCCACGGAAAGAGGAAAAGAAGCCGCTGTTCTCACGCAGAATCTCCTTGCAGTATTTCACCAGTTCCAGATCCGGTTCAGTGTGGTGATTCAGATAAATATAGGCACATACCGGAAAGACCTGACGGTAACCTGTCCAGAGAAAAGACTTCCGGCATATGTCACGGTAAGCAATAAAGTTTTCACATGTCTGCCGCAATGATTCATCCATAAAAACTACCTCGTACTGTTTATTATTTTAGCAAAAAGAAAACCATGTAATGCATCAATTTCATTACATGGTTTTAATTTCCCGAAAAGATTTTATCTTCTCTTCTTCTTTCTAGCTGCTTCGCTCTTCAGTCTTCTTCTGACGCCCGGTTTCACATAGTACTCCTTGCTGCGAACCTTGGCGAGAATTCCACTGCTATTAACCTGTCTCTTGAATCTACGCATTGCGGAATCAAGATCCTCATTTTCCTTAACAACGACTCTAGGCATTTTTTCACCTCCCATCATTTTTTACGGAAATCATCTGTAAAAAAGATGGATCTCCTGACAATTGATAATTTTACCTTATTCCGGTCTTTGAAATCAATAGAAAATCCGATTTTTCTTTGGCCGTGGCAACGATTCAAACCATGAATATGATTCACGGGGAAATGATTTATTTAATTACATTTGCAGCGATGACTTAATCAGCGTCGGTTCACATTATCTTGATTATTTACCGGCTTCAGATCTATTACTTATTGCTATTTGATTCCCATCAGCTTTTCGGCGTGTTCCAGAACAGCTTTGCCGTTCATCGTTCCATATGCACGCATATCAATGACATCAACCGGAACACCAGGCAGAAGTTTCTGAAACTTTGGAATATCGAAGCGGATCTGCGGTCCTACAAGAATGCAGTCCGCATTCTGGCATTTGTACTGAACGTTCGATGATTCGGAATGGAAGACTTCATAGTCTTTTCCTTCTTTTGCGGCAGCTTCCTTGATTTTATTGACGAGCAATGAAGAAGACATGCCTGCACCACATACGATTGCAATTGTTTTCATGATTATCCCTTTCGACTTATTACTGTATCTCACTATATCAACAATCTGTTTTGTCCGCTACACTTTCCACACTGGCTTTCATCCATCGCTTTATTATTTCTCCTTCAGAGATGTCAGTACTTCTTCGATCCGCTCTCTGTCAGCCAGACCGCTGGTGAAAGCTGTTGCGCCGCCGCAGGCTGTTCCCAGCATCAATGCTTCTTCATAGCTGCCGCTTTTCAGCCAGCCGGCCAGGAATCCGGCAAGCATGGAATCACCGGCACCGACAGAACTGACTAGATTTCCCTTCGCCGCAGGTGCGCGATGAACACCGCCTTCTTCATCCAGCAAAACTGCTCCCTCACCGGCCATGGAAACCAGGACATTGCGGGCACCCATTTCCTGCAGTTTTGCAGCACAGGCAAGCAGGTCTTCTTCGTTATTTATGACTGTATTGCACATCTCGGCAAGTTCAATATGATTGGGCTTAATCAGAAACGGCTTATATTTCAGAAGCGGCAGGAGAAGGTTTTTCTCAGCGTCCGCCACCAGCATAACATCCTGCGGCAATGCAGCGGCAATCCTCTCATAGACATCCCCTGACAGGCTCTTTGGCACACTGCCGGAAACAGTCAGCACATCCCCTTCTGAAAGATTCCGCACCTTATTCAGAAGCATATCAAAATGATGCGGTTCGATTTTCGGTCCGATGCCGTTGATCTCTGTTTCCTCCTGTGCCTTCAGTTTGACATTGATACGGGTCATGCCCTCTTCCACTTCGATCAGATCGGCAGTGATGCCTTTCTGTCTGAGCGCTTCCGTCAGTGCCTTGCCGGTAAAGCCGGCCGCAAATCCCAGGGCTGTGCTTTCCATGCCTAGTTCCCGCAGGATCATGGAAACGTTGATACCTTTGCCGCCGGCATACAGATGTTCTTCTTTGATGCGGTTGATTGTGCCGGTCTCAAAATGATCGGCTGCGATAATATAATCCAGAGCCGGATTCATGGTAATCGTGTAGATCATAATTGTTTCTCTCCTGTTTCCATTGTACACGAAGGCGAAAGAAAACGCCGATAGGTCTGTTCAATGCCGATCGCTCCAAGCGGTGCTGTCAGAAGGATCGCTGCCACTGACACACTCAGAATCAGCTGGCCGGATACGATTCCCATCGCCAGCGGCAATCCGCCTATGGCAGCCTGAACGGTTGCCTTGGGAAGATAGGAAATGATGCAGAACAGTTTTTCACGCAGATTCAGATTTGTTTTCATCATGCAGAGCCAGACACCGCACGCTCTGAACAGCAATACCAGCAGTACCAGAAGCACCGCCTGAATACCGCAGTCCTTCAGACTGTCCAGCGCGACAGAAGCACCGACCAGCACAAACAGGAAAATTTCTGCCACTGTCCACATCTCTTCAAAAACCGGTGCGATCCGTTTCATCAGCTGTATATCATCCCGGCGCACCATCATGCCCATGGTCATGATGGCAAGCAACGAGGCAAACGGAATTGTCTCACCCCAGGCATCCTCGAAGCCATTCATCAGAAAGGCCAGGCTCATCAGAAGTATGACAATGTATGCCGTCTTCATTTTCGTGCTGACCGTAAATCTGACGGCAAGCTTTCCAATCAGAATGCCGGCAGCCACACCGGTGAATATGGCAGTCGGAATCTTAAGAAAATGGACAAAGGAAATATCGCTGCCCAAAACCAGTGCGGCTGCACTTGTGAAAACGACAATGACAAATACATCGTCAACAGAAGCACCGGCCAGAATCATCTGCGGAATACCTTTCTCTGTTCCATATCCTTCATCAATGACACGAATCATGTGCGGGACAATGACAGCCGGTGAAACAGCAGCCAGAACAGCCCCGAGTACAGCGGCGTCCAAAAACGGAATGCCAAGCAGCCGCGGTGCCAGAAGAATCGTGCCTGCCATTTCGAAGCAGGCCGGCAGGAAGCACATCAATACCGCCGGTTTTCCGACTTTCTTCAGATCTTCAAAGCTCAGTTTCAAACCTGCCCGGATCAGAATGATGATCAGGGCAATGCGGCGCAGCTGTGAAGAAATGGCCAGAATACTGTCATCGAGCAGATTCAGAACATACGGTCCCAGCAGCATGCCGGCCAGAATCATTCCGATCAGGGAAGGAAGAGACAGTTTTCTGAAGATCCATCCGGCACTCATTCCGGCCAGCAGAATCAAAGCGATACTCATCAGCATAATCAATTCCTCCTCCAACAAAAAACTGATGACACTGCACATGAAAACATGTACAGACGTCATCAGTGTTTTTCACACGGTTTCAGCTTTCGCTGCGGGAGACATCATTCCCTTGTTCAAAGCATATCACAGGAATGAAGTTTTTCAATGATAAGCATCGTAGATTTCTCTGACAGACGAACCATCCCGGGTTCCGAACAGATAGGTCTTGCCTTCGGTCGTGATCAGCAGATACGGTCCCTGACGGGGATCCAGATTGACATCCATCGATCCGTATTCATCGCATGCGAACCTGCCCTGCAGAAGAGTTTCCGTTCCGGTGCCGAAGCTTCTTCGCATGTTGGAAGGCAGTTCTTCAAGAACCTTCATTTCCTGAATGTCATCCAGATCGATTTTGTAGCTGCCCATGCCGGAAGTGCAGACGATTCTGTCATCTTCGACAGCCAGCGTGATTTCTTTGGCGATGCCGCCGTCGAGGAAGCCACCAAGCAGCGGCAAGGCCAGGATCATCAACAGGGACAGACCGATAAAGAACTTCCCGGCCGGCCGTGCCACATTGACGGTCGTATTCAGACCGACACGGTTATTGATGAGCAGCCGACTGTCATCGGGATTGTAATACAGAATGCCGCCGAGCCAGTGATCATCATCATCCACATACCAGTCGGTGCCGCTCTGTTCCGTCAGTTTTTCCTGCACGTGCCGCATCCGCATTTCCAGACGGAATGCCAGCCAGCATAACAGGACAGTTACCGCAATGCCGAGGATAATGCCGATCAGGGCATTACGGCCGCTGATCCAGGCCACCAGGCAGAAGGCTGCCATGAACCAGGATGTCAGAAGCCACATCTTTCCCCAGTTGTAGCGGCGTACCCGCGTCAGTACCGCCGTCAATTCGGCATTGCTGTCGACCATTTCCGCCTTATTGCGGTAAAGATAACGGTAACCGAACCAGAGCGTGGCGCATATAACAGCCGATATGACATACATCACCGTCATTGGCTTATCGAACAGTACCGGCACAAGGCACATAAGCACCGGTGCGACAAACAGCCACGGTGAGAACCAGTTTTCCGGTGGCAGAGCCGATGTGTCCACTCTGACGACATGCTTTTCCTGTATCCAACCTTTCTCAGCCTTCAGTTTTTTCAGACGGCTGTTGCTCAGTACATACGGTACATAAGGAACGACGATGCACAGCACGATCCACAGCATCCACGGTGTCATATAAGCATGTTCATCCGTGAAGAACCATAATATGGCAGCCAGTACGGTCAGCACAGCCACGCTCAGCCACTCATTTTTCTTGAAGTTCTCAACTTCTTTCAGAACGTCAGGGTCTTCTCTGCCTTCCTGAGGCAGGGTCACGCCCAATATAATATTCTTTTTCGCTTTCGTTTCATTGATGTTCATATAGACCATCAGAAACGGAAGCCAGATAACACTCAGCCAGAGAATCATTTTTGCCATTATTTGTTTCCCTCCGCATAGATCTTTTCGATCATTGCCAGAATCTCTTCTTTTTTCATACCAGCAAGCCGCAGTTCGGAAATCTTCAGACGCAGCTCACGCAGGGTTTCTTCATTGATGCGGGATGCGGGAGAACCAGCGACAACCGCGCCTTTGCGGCGGTCGGTAACGATATAGCCTTCCTGCTTCAGGATCTGATAGGCTTTGGATACCGTCATCATATTGATGCCGCTCTCATCCGCCAGTGCCCTTATCGTCGGCAGTTTTTCCCCGGGGGCAAGTTTTCCCTCGGCAATGCCGATGACGATCTGATTGCGCAGCTGCAGATACAGCGGAACATCCGATGAGAAATCAAATGTCAGGATCATATGCAACACCTCTTTGCATTATCTACAATAATGCATATAATGCATTCTGTCAATAGAAAAGGATCCCGCGGGATCCTTATGTGTATTATTTCCGGCTCAGATGATTCAGCGTCTGAAGGCCTTCCAGTACAAACTGTACTTCCGCCGCCATGCCAGTCCGCATCGCTTCTTCCTGGAAATTGACAAAGTTGCTGTGGAGCGGATAACCGCCGTCACAGCCCAGATGAGCAAAGACGCACGGTGCGTGTTCGGTGTAGACAGCGAAGTCTTCCCCGATCATCTCCTGTTTGCATTCACCGAACAGCGCGGGATCATCCAGCACTTTGACAGCCGCCTTCTTCAGGACGTTATAAGCGAACTCACTGTTGACGAGCGGTTTGATCGGTCTTTCCACTTTCACTTCAGCCGTGCAGCGGAAGCTTTCCGCGGTGTGTCGGGCGATTCTTTCCATAGCGCCTGGGATCATCTGCCAGACGTCATCATCGAACGAACGGCAGGTGCCTTCCAGATAACCTTCCGAGGCAATGATATTGAAGGCGGTTCCGGCACTCATTTTACCGATCGTGACAACCAGCGGCTTCATCGGATCGCATTCACGGCTGACCATGGTCTGCAGATTCATGGCGACAGCGGCCGTCGCAATGGCGGCATCCGATCCTTTATGCGGCGTGGCACCATGCGCGCCGTTACCGTGGATCTTCACATAGAAGCGGTCGACAGCTGCCCAGTCCGGACCGATCCGGCTTTTCAGGGTGCCGACCGGACTCAGCGGATCCATGTGGACACCAAGACCGAGCTGGACATTGTCCATGGCACCGTACGGCAACATATAATCAGCGCCGATGCCGATTTCTTCCGCCGGCTGAAACAGCAGACGGACATTGCCTTCCAGCTCGTCACGTATCTTCATCAGGATACGAGCTGTGCCCAGCAGGATGGCAGTATGCATGTCATGGCCGCAGGCATGCATGCGTCCCGGTATTTCAGAAGCGAACGGCAGACCGGTCTTCTCTTCCAGATTCAAAGCGTCCATATCCGCTCTTAACATGACGGTCGCTTCACTGTTTCCTTTGGTGCCTTTGATGTCGGCAATGACGCCGACCTGGCCGCAGCGACGGTAAGGAACACCGATGGCATCCAGTTCCTTACAGATCAGATCAGTCGTCTTTTCACAGTCCATACCGATTTCCGGATGGGCGTGGATGGCCCGGCGGATCCGGACTGCCTCCGTAAATACTTCATCATCTTCCGTATATTTTCTGATATCAGTCATAATGGTTTTCTCCTGTTTTTCATCATAATGAAAAACAGATGGCAATGCATCTGTTTTCTGAAATTATTTCTTCTTTTTGCGGTTATGAACACCGATCAGATACCGCAGTTCGAAGGCCTTGGAAATATTTCCTTCGATTTTCAGCTGGCCGTTGACAAACAGCCGGCTGGTACCGGTCGTGCCGATTGCGATGTTGTACAGGTTGTCAAATGTCGTGCTGATCCTTACGTCCGCGCCTTCGTAGCTGTACGGTTCCATTTCCATGCCGTCGCGGGTGAACTTCAGATAGAACGTACCGTCGCCCGGTCCTTCGATATGAACCTGAACGACCGTCTGATAGTCCTCCGGCTGCATTTCCAGAAAGTCTTCACGGTTTTCCTTTGTGTCAGAATAGACGATCTTCAGTGCTTCAAAGGCATCCTCAAATGTGACATTCGGATCGGTGCCGAAGCCGCAGATATCAGAATACATTTTCATATAGGTACGGGCAGACTTCTTCCATGAGAAATCCTTGCGCATGCACCGGTCGACGATTTCTTCAAAGACGTCCCGTTCCGCGAAGTAAACCTTGATGGCATCATCAATTGCCAGCATCAGTGACTTGGCCGTATAGCCGCTGAAGGAGAAGCCGTCGCCGATTCCGTCAAAGTCGGAATACGGACGCACGGTATCCTTGAGGCCGCCGGTTTCGTGGACAATCGGCACAGTGCCGTAACGCATGGCCATCATCTGGGAAAGGCCGCACGGTTCAAAGGCGGAAGGCATCAGATAGAAATCAGCTCCTGCGAAGACTTTCGCCGCCATTTCCTCGGTGTATTTATCAGAGAAGCCGAACTGGCCGGGATACTGTTCCTTACATGCGTTGAAGTAGTCGACATATTTCTGATCGCCCTGGCCGAAGATGACCAGCTGCAGTCCCTTCTGCATCAGTTGCGGCAGGATCTGCCGGATCAGTTCAATACCCTTCTGCTCGACCAGTCTTGCGACAACAGCGAAGAGCGGCCAGTGATCTTCTTTTCTGAGACCGAATTCTTCCTGGATATATGTCTTGCATACCTCTTTGCCGGCTTTGTTCTTATAGGTGAAATTAGCCGGGATACGGGGATCGATGCCGGGATCGTAATGGGCCGGATCAATGCCGTTGAGAATACCGTACATCTTGGATTCAACAAGATCACATACCCCTTCCAGACCCTTACCGAATTCCGGTGTGTGAAGTTCACGGGCATAGGTCGGCGAGACGGTGGATACGGCGTCTGCCATCAGCATCGCACCTTTCATCAGGTTGACATCATGTCTTCCCTGGTATTCATAGCCAAGACCGCCGTCATACCAGCCCGGATTCAGAGCGAATGTGTCACCCAGTTCATTGGCACCGAACTGTCCCTGATAAGCGATATTATGAATCGTATAAACGGTCCGGATGGTGCGGTAATCAACCCGTTCGGCCATCTTGTCTTTCAGATAAATGATGGAAAGGGCTGTTTCCCAGTCATTGCAGTGCAGGATCTCCGGCACGAAATCAAGTTCATCAAGAACATCGACGACGGCTTTCGAGAACCAGGCAAAACGGAATTTGTCATCGTCATAGCCATACAGTCTGTCCCGGTAAAAAAGATCTTCATTATCAATAAACCAGACCGGCACGCCATGCAGTTTACCCTTCAGAAGGCCGCAGTATAACTCCGCGTTTCCCAGTCTGACGCGGGTGCTGGTGACGAATTCAACATCCTCAGCGAAACGGTCTTTGACACACTTGTAATACGGCGTGATGATTTCCAGCTTATTGCCGGCTTCCTTCAGTGCCGGAGGCAGAGAAAAAGCGACATCGGCCAGACCGCCGGACTTTGAATACGGAGCACATTCGCTCGTCACGAATAAGATTTTCATATTGCTTCTCCCATTATGTTATGTCGTGTTTCTGACATGTGACTGTTATCATTATAAACGCAAAACAGTGGAAATTCCTAACGGATCTGCGGTTTGTTCCCGTATCATGCTTTGCGAAAAACCGCCTTCCGTAGTATCGTTGAAACGGAGAATAAGTGTATGAGCATATCATTATCAGGAATATTGAAAACTATATGTTTTTTAGCCCTGGCTGTTACAGTCTGCGGCTGCCGGAATGAATCCTCTTCGATGGATCTGAAAGATTATCCCATTGAACACGAAAGAGAATTCGGCGGTATCTATATCAAAATATCGATCGCTGATTTTCTGGCCCTCGGCTATCACTTCGGTGACTGCATACGGCTGGAGTTCTCCAACGGTTATGTGATCGAGGAACTGCCTTTCTACAGCGGTTATTATGTACCTGAAAAGGAAGAACTTCTCGTTGGCTATCCGGGTTATCCGTATATCAAAGCCGCTATCAACAACGGTGATGACTTATGGGAGATCGCCGGTCTTCAGGAGACCGATACCGCCAGCATCACACTGGTCGATCCCGGCCGCTATGGAGCCATTCAGGAAGCCCGTGACATGCAGTCAGTCGACGACAGAGATAAATATGAAAGCGACGAGATCTTCGCCAACTTCCGTCCGATCAGCGGCGGCCGTCTGAAAGAGAATCTGATATACCGGGCATCTTCGCCGGTGGACGACACATACAACCGTGCTTCCTACGTTGATACTCTGAGTGAGAAGAACGGCATCCGGCTGATCGTGAATCTTTCTGATTCCGAAGAAACACTGGCCGAACGCATGGACAATGTTTCCCCTTCTGATTATCTGAAAAACCTGTACGATCAGAACCTGATCCTGCTGCCAGGCATCAACACCCAATACGGCAGCACCGAGCTGAAGACAAAACTGGCATCCGCCCTGCTGGAAATGTGTTCCCATGAAGGGCCTTACCTGATTCACTGCGCGCTTGGCAAAGACCGCACCGGCTTTGTCTGCGCATTGCTGGAAATGCTGGCGGGAGCCTCCTATCAGGAGATCCTGGATGACTATATGCTAACATATCAGAACTTCTATCATGTGACAAAAGACGGAACACCGGCGAAGTATGAGACAGTCATCGCAGAAACATTCATTCCTCTGATGCACTATATCGTCCCGGTCGGCGTTGATCTGCAGAAAGACAATCTTGTCTCCTACGCGGAAGCGTATCTGCGGGCTGGTGGTCTGAGCCCTGCGGAAGTTCAGAAGATCAAAAACACCATCTTAAAGTAAAAGATATCGGATGCCCGATATCTTTTTTTCAGATTATGTACTGCAGAATCACAGAGGCTTGTTAAGATCCGTCAGAACTGCTTTCCGGTAAATAAAGATATTCACCGCGAAGCAGATAAAGACCGGCACCAGCATTTCCAGAAGCATGACAGCGATCTTGGCAATGGTCAGTTCCCCGTTGAGATACAGCGCCGCCAGCATGGCACCGATATAGATCAGTGAGATGCCTGCCACCATGCCGTACAGTTTGACAAGCTCATTCCGGGTGATGGCTTTCAGAGCATCTTCCTGGAAACCGATCTGGTTGAGAACTCTGAAGAACTTGGTCCGGCCGGCCTGTTCAGTCGATGTCTTGAACATGATCATCATAGCCAGCAGGCAGTTCATCAGGATAAATGAGAAGGTAAACAGCATGACGTCGAAGGCCTGTCCCTGACGGTCGGCAATAATCGAGATCTGAATGATCGCACAGCCGATAAACAGCATGATGTTGCTTTTGTTAATGACAAGGTCCTTGCGCAGGAAACCGTTGCCGGCCAGAATCTTTGATTTGTCCAGATTCGTTTTGTTCATTGAGGTGGTGATTGACGGCGCGATGATGTAATTGATCACGCCCCAGACACCAAGCAGGCCAAGCATCGAGAAGGCCATACGGGAAACGTTGGGATTGAACAGAAAAATGATCGGGATAACAAACAGAGCACCGAAGATGATCTGTTTGGCAATCAGCGGCATGCCGGAGAAGAAATCACTGATGGCACTGCCTTCCTTGGCGGTATCACTGCCGTCATTGTTCATCATGGCAAAAGCAGCGTTGGTATAGGTGAAGCTGAAGTTGATCGCGGTCGACCAGGCGATGATCATGGCAAGAAGAATGAAGACCAGCAGATTGGCGTCGGAATGAATGCCGATCGTGATACCAGCTGCTGTGACTGCCGGCAGCATCGTGTTCATCAGCGGAATGATCAGAATACCGAGCAGAATACCGAACGGAATCGACATCAGCATGATGATCAGCGTCTGGGTCATCAGGTAGGCGGTCACCTTGGTAAAGGTCGCACCACAGATCAGACGGACAGCGATATCCTTGCCTTTTGAGTGCACATAGAAATTGTTGGCGAACTGAATGCACATCAGACAGATAACGACGACTACGACGACGATGAAAGTCGCTGCCATGTCCTTGCCGGATGTGATGATTTCCATTCCCTTGTCACTGCTCATCATGATGTTGAAGAACAGAAAGATGAACAGAGATGTCAGGAAGTAGGTGATCCAGTAAAAGAACGTTCTGGATTTATCACTTTTCAGTGAACGGATGGCATCCCGGAGAATCATTTCTTCAGCTCCCCGCGGGATTCTTCGGCATTGAGCTCAACGATCTTCTGGAAATAATCATCCTGGCTCATGTCGCCGCGCGCCAGTTCTCTTTCAATGTTGCCGTCTTTGATGAAGACCAGACGTGATGTGTAGGAAGTGATCAGCGGATCATGGGTAACCATGATGATCGTCACGCCGCTCTCCTGATTCAGTTTCTGCAGAATATGCATCAGTTCCGTCGAGTTGGCACTGTCCAGATTGCCGGTCGGTTCATCAGCGACGATGATTTCCGGATTGTTGATCAGAGCACGGCAGATGGCTGCACGCTGCCGCTGGCCGCCGGAGCATTCCTTCGGGAATTTATGGAGAAGTGAAGAGATGTTCATCTTTTCCGCCATCTCTCTGACCCGCGGTTCGATCTCGCTTTTTTTCACATCCGCAAGACTCAGCGGCAAGGCGATGTTTTCAAATAATGTATGGGTATCGAGAAGATTGAAGTCCTGAAAAATAAAGCCAAGTGTTTTGAAACGGAACGTGCCGATCTCATTGGAACTCATCGTGCGGATCTCTGTTCCCTTGATCTTGACACTGCCCTCGGTATACTGGTCGATCGTCGAAATGTTATTGATAAAAGTTGACTTGCCGGCACCGCTTGGTCCCATGATGGCAATGAATTCACCTTTCTCGGCGGTGAAATTAATGCCATGCAGGGCTTCAAAGGCATTCGGTGTCCGGTAGTTATAAATCTTCTTCATGTTTCTTGCTTCCAGGATTACTTCGCTCATAGTGACTGATCTCCTTTTCTAATTTCTATATATCGGAAATCCATGCAATTCTCAATAAAAAAACAGCTTCCCAAGGAAACTGTTATCTATGTCGTCAGACGGTAATTCTTCCATTTGCCGCTGCGGTAACGGATATAGGCACCCAGGAATACCATGGTCCAGTGCGTTCCCATAGCCATCCACATGCCGATGATCTCATAGTGCATCCAGAGAGCGAATACGTAAGAGAAGAACACACGGCCGATAGCCAGGGATATCAATGCGACATACAGGGAATATCGGACATCACCGACTGCCCGCAGGGCACTCGGGAACGGTCCGGAAGGAGTCCCCATGACGATCGTAAGAACCGCATGGATCACAACCAGGATATGGATATAGTAGTTGGTTTCCGGGCTGAGATGATACAGCGGAGTAATATACGGAACAGCCAGGATCATACATGTACAGAGAATAGTCGTCAGCGTCTGGGCAATGCGGAGGACTTTGCGCAGATAGTAATCCGCCTGTTCATAATCACCTGCTCCGACACAGCGGCCGATGATCGCGGGCATCGCCATCATGGCGGCGCCGGAGATCATGCCGTTGACATAGTCGAGACTGTTAGCCACACCGTTAGCGGCGATCTGGGCCGTGCCGAAGGTGGAAATAATACTTGTCATCGTGACCCTTGCGACCTGGAACATACCGCTCTCAAGGCCGTTGGGAATCGCAATGCCGAGGATCTTCTTCAGCATCGCTCCATCAAAAGTCAGAAGATCCGCGAAAGCGATGCGAAGCGGACTGTTCTTTGTGCGGAACATGAGCACGTACATCATGATCATCGAAGCTGTGATCCAGGAAACAAGCGAAGCCAGTGCTACCCCTCTCACACCGGCATGCAGAACATATACCGACAAGGCATTGCCGGTGATATTGATCGCGTTGGCCGTCATGGAGATCCGCATGGTCAGCCGTGAGTTGCCGATCGAGCGGAACAGGGACGCGCATGCATGATAAATGGCAAGAAACGGATAGGATATCGCCATGATTCTGATATATGTCAAAGATGCCTGCATGACTTCTTCCGAGATCTGGCCGAACAGCATATGCAGAATGCCTTTTTTCAGAAGGCTGACCACCAGCATCAGAAACGCACCGGTAAACAGACAGGCCGTCAGGACCTGGCCGCAGGCTTTGTGGATCATCCTGTCATCCCTGGCACCAAGATACTGGGAGACGACGATACCACCGCCGGCTGCCAGAGCGGAAAAGACATAAATAAAAACGCCGTTCACCATATCCACCAGTGACACACCGCTGACCGCGGCTTCACCGGCGTGGGAAATCATGACGGTATCCGCCATGCCGACCATCATCGACAGCATCTGTTCAATGATCAGCGGCACCAGCAGCAGCTTCAGATCATGATTGGTAAAGAAATAATGATCATGCCACCGGCCTTTGCGCGGTTCGATCCATTTTTCAAACAGATTCATCTCTCTCCTCCCGACCTGCTTATTATAATCTGATTTACCTGATCTGATAACGGCAGGATCCCGTGCTTTTGTAACATATCAAAAAAGGCTGTCACATAAGGAATGGATTTTTCCCCCATGCAACGCCTTGTTTCTGTAGCTGTCTTTTTTGTATGGAATCCGGATCAGCAGATATCCTCTTCCCTATCCGTTTCTTTTCTCTGTGCTCCTGACTGCCGTTTCGGAAGTCTGTCCTGATACTTTCCGATCATTTCCAGTGCTTTCTCATACCAGCCGTTCAGGTAGAAACTGCAGCATTCTTCATCGATTGCCATGTAATCCGTACCGGTTTCGCCGCAACCGCATGCCCGGCATCCGGCACCGCATTTCAGACGGCATTTGCAGTCATGACATTTTTCATTGTGCCTGATGCAGTCTCCCATCTTCACGTTGCAGATATCACGGTAATGGGACGCTTTCAGGATTTCACTGAGATCCTTTTCGAGCATCGAATCAAACTGCGCATCGATGGCCGTACCGCCGAGTGTCATGCAGGGAAGCACTTTTCCCTGGGGACTGATGTACATGCTGGTTTTGACGACACCGCAGGCCAGTTCCTTTTCAGCGCCTTCCCGGCCGCTGTATTTCTGGCACGGCACCCGCATGAATCCGTCTTCTTTATTGATGTCGAGGAACGTGCACAGCTGAACGGATATCGGCATGCCGTCTTCGAAGTAATACGGAAGGTAATCGATGATTAATGCATACTAGATCCAAATCATGCTTTTGGCTCTCGTCCATAGGTTTTCTCCTCCTTTACTGGTTTCACTGGACAACAACGGTGAAAATACAGGCGCAATAAAAACGACCGTTATACTGAAAAGAAAAAACGTACAATCCTTGATGAAATTATTATTATGCTCGAAATAAAGTTGATTTCAGAAATATAAACTTATCCGAATATCTAAATTTCATAGATGACCGATATTCTCTTACTGATGAGCAAAATCAAATTGTCGAGCAATTAATCAAAGTGTTTAACCATATAGATGATGACAACAATCCAGATCAACTTTTTGTTAAAGATCTTATGGAAAGACTTGCTGCAAAGTACTCTGATGATAGTCAGTAATATCCTTTTTCAAATAGCAATTAAGTCTTTTCTTCCGTTTCTTTGTGTTTACATTTGAGTAAGTTTAGAATACGTTAATTTATGTTTTGTTTTATGATTTTTTTGTTTTCCCATTATTAAGTTCTAAAAGTCGGTCCCAAACCATATTTCAATGGATAAGAATAGTTTAAAAAAGCCCATAAATAAAGGGGAACCAAATGATTCCCCTTTTTTAACAGTGGAGCCGAAGAGATATTGCGGTCGAGTAGAGGAGCCCCTCACGAGGCTCCACCCTCACGGAACCGGACATGCGGCTTTCTCGCATCCGGCTCTTCACGTAGTCTTTAACTAGCTATCTTGCCAAAATAGATGCTGAACTTCAGCTTCGGAGTATGTAAAGGATACACTTTCAACATGTCATGGAATTGTGGCCATGTATAGCTTTTCTTCTGACTCCTTCTGTTCAGCCAGTAGAACAACATCCTTGATACCCTATATTGAAATTCGGAACACATTTGAGTATTGTCCGTTATTGCGTAGTAGTTGTAGTAACCATCCAGTACCTTATTGATCCAGTGGATCAGCTCACTCACCGGCATATGCCTTTTAGCTTTGATGAGCGAATTCATTTCTTTACATTTCTTCCGAAATTTCTTCCTGCTGGTTTTCCTCTTCACTCTGAACCACCCTTTACTGCTTTTCGAGCAGTAGTGTGTAAGCCCAAGAAAGTCAAAGGTGGCTGGCTTATTCCCACGCTTACGCGCGTTTTGTTCAGCGTATCTGCCGAACTCTATAAGCCTGCTCTTTTCTTCCTGCAGATTCAGTCCAAAGTGCTCCAATCTACTGCGCAAGGCCGTGTAAAATCTCTCCGCATCCTCTTTGTACTGGAAGCACGCCACGAAGTCGTCGGCGTATACCACCAGTCCGCAGAATCCCTTCATCGCCGGTTTCACCCTCTCATGGAACCACCACACTAGCACATAGTGCATGTAGATGTTTGCTATGATTGGGCTGCTGACCGACCCTTGGCCTGATCCTTCCTCGGTAGGTTCAAAATGGAAGTCCTCCATGATTCCCGCCTTCAGTGTTCTCTGGACAAGTCTGATGATGTTTGGATCCTTTATTCTGGATTCTATGAATTTTACGATCCATTCATGGTCAAGATGATTGAAGAATGATTTGATGTCGGCATCCACAATCCAGTTGGTTGGATTCTTTTCAATGTATACATTCAGCAGCTGCAGTGCCTTATGGCAGTCCCTGTTTGGGCGGAACCCCATCATCTCATCATAGAAATGCAACTCGAATACTGCTTCTAACACTCTTTTCAGTGCTTCCTGTATCAGTTTGTCCTCATAGCAGTAAATGCTCAGTGGTCGTGTCTTGCCGTCATCCTTGGGAATCTCTACTTTTCTTGCAGGCTTTGGCTTGTAGGAATGTCGCTTCAGCCTTAATACAAGATCATCAAGGTTCACTTCAAGATTCTTTTCATATTCTTCTTTCGTTACGCCATCTATTCCGACGGCTTTGTTTCCATCCATTTTCCTGTGGCAGTCTATTAACATTTCTTTGTTGATCAGATGCCCTATGGATGTAAAGACCATTTCCGGGTTTTCTTTCGATAGCTCCGTTATTCGTTCCAGTTTCGTTCCCATTTGATCCTCCTGTCTCTGTGTACATTTGGTCTTCAATCTCTGTGTAATGCAAATGTTTCCCTATCACTCTTGATTACGTGCGGCAGGCAATTCTGAGGTAATTGCCTACTTCTCCTTCCCTCCACACTGTCCCAGGCTATCCCCCTGCCATGCAGGTACTTTGCAAGGTTCCAGGCTTCACAGGTACTACGAGGCCGTCCGACTTCCTACATGTCATTTGCTTTCCTTGTCTCTCAACTTGTACGGCATACTGATTTCTCAGAACATACAGGATCTCCCCAGTTGACACGATTCATTAATGGTTGAAGCGAAGGGCTCTTCGACACCGTCCCCTGATCCCCGGCTCGCGTATAACGCCGGTTTTCTATGGCCAGCCCTTCGTTTAACAGGGCAGGCAGGGAAGTTGTTTATTTATTTCGGTGCTCAATGCGCCTCCATATCACCTCACATTCTTGTTGCTTCCAGCTGTGCAGATGAGCACAGCCCAAGTCTGCTACACGGCGGCTCGCTAGGCCTTACCGAGAGGGGTTCCCACCCTCTATGAATCGCGCCCCTGCTGGGCGCACTAA
>CADBEA010000029.1 GCA_902793635.1 uncultured Erysipelotrichaceae bacterium
GAATAGGAAGGTCAACTTCTTCTACTGTAGCGCCTTTGTCAGTAAACCATTTGCGTGTTTCTTCAAAGCATTTTACAACATCAGGATCTGCACCTTCTGTCTTAAGGAACTGCTTTGGAATTGCAATCTTGAGAGCCTTGAATTCTGCATCAGAAAAAGCTTCGAGTTTATTCAAAGTTTTTCCTTCTGGCAAATCAGCTGATGTATCATCATACATATCTACACCGCACATAAGGCTGAGAGGTTCAGCGATATCTGCAGGAGTGTGACCAAGAATACCAACCTGATCCAGAGATGAACCATAAGCTACAACACCCCAGCGGCTGAGTACACCGTAAGTTGTTTTAAGACCATAGATTCCGCAGTAGCTTGCTGGAAGTCGAACTGATCCACCAGTTTCTGTACCAAGACCAAAGAGAGCCTGATTTGCAGCAACAGCGGCAGCAGAACCACCCGAAGAACCACCAGATACAAACTCGCGGTTGATTGGGTTACGGGTTGGTCCGTAGCATGAGTATTCAGTAGAAGAACCCATTGCGAACTCATCCTGATTACAACGTCCAAGAGGAATTGCGCCGGCTTTTTCCAGGCGGTCAATTACAGTTGCGTTATATGGAGCAACGTAGCCTTCGAGAATTTTTGAAGCACAAGTAAGGCGGTGGCCTTTTGAGTTGATATTGTCTTTATTTGCAAATGGAATTCCAAGAAGTGGCTTTTCTGTAAAAAGCTTATCGAGAGCGTCGCCACCAGATGTGCGGGCTGCGGCAATTTCTTTGTCGGCAGCAACAGCCACGTCGATTGCGTCTTCGTACATTTCGATGAAGGCGTTGAGTGGAATTGGAGCGCTCTTGTCTTTGTTGAAAGTATCAATTGCGTCGCGAACTAATTTTTCGCTGGTTGTTTCGCCGCTTTTAAGGGCAGCGCGGGTTTCTTTGATTGTATAGTACATGATTATGCGCCCTCCCCAAGAACCTTAGGAACCTGGAAGTAACCGTCCATGAAGTTTTCTGAAACTTTTTTTACGTCGCTGATTTCGAGACCATCAACAACAGTGTCATCACGAAGCTTGTCAGCCTCGGTACGTGGATATGCATCGTACGGATTTTCACTATCATCGTACTTAGAGAGAATGTCAAAATATCCAACAATGTCGTCTACCTGTTTTTTCAAAGTCTCCATGTTTGTACTTTCTGGAGAAAGACGACTCAAATAAAGCAGATTTTCAAGAGTCTGCGCGTCAATTTCTTTATGCTGTGTTGCCATAAAGTCTATTATAGTAGAAATTGCAAGTTTAGAGAAGATGATTATTAATTTCTTATTATTTGTGTGAAAAATACTATAAATATATTTGCTATTTTGATAATTATTTCTTATATTTGTGTATGGATGGAACTTGCATGGAGCGGACTTATATAGCGATAGACTTGAAATCATTTTATGCCTCAGTTGAATGCCGGGAACGTGCACTGGATCCACTTACTACAAAACTTGTTGTTGCAGATGCGAGCCGTACGAGTAAAACTATCTGTCTGGCAGTGACTCCGGCTTTGAAGGCTTACGGACTTTCGGGAAGAAGCAGGCTTTTTGAAGTTGAAGCTAAAGCCCGTGAAATTAAACGGCAGACTGGCAAGGAACTTGAATATATTACTGCAGTGCCTCGCATGTCTCTTTACATAAAATATTCTGCGGAAATTTACAGCATATATCTACGATATTTCGCACCCGAAGATATTCACGTTTATTCAATTGATGAAGTTTTTATTGATGCTACCAGTTACCTTCCGTTTTATAAACTGACTGCCCGTGAGCTTGCGTCAAAAGTGATTGGCGAAATTCTTGCGGAAACTGGAATTACAGCAACGGCGGGAATTGCGACAAATCTCTATCTTTGTAAGATTGCTATGGATGTCTGGGCCAAGCATAGTCCTGCTGATTCGAATGGAGTGAGAATTGCGGAACTTGATGAGATGACTTATCGTCGAGAGCTCTGGTCTCATAAGCCGATTACAGATTTCTGGCGAGTCGGGAGGGGAACTGCAAAGCGGCTTGCAAAGCGTTTTATTTTTACGATGGGCGATATTGCCCGCTCCCAAAATACCCCAGCGTATCATAGTGTTACCTTCTTCTTTCTGCTTTTATTATCGCTGAAAAATCCTGTTTCTTGAAGAAAACCGCATTGATTTTCTTCTCCTCTCCGGTAAAGAAAAAACACCTTTCTAAAGGTGTCTTTCCTCAGTCATTCAGCAGTTTTCTGGCAATGGCCACCGCGCCGGCGCCATCCATCGTGCCATATACACGCATGTCGATGCCGTCGATCGGCTTGCCCGGGAACTTCGTCTGAAGATTCTTCAGTGCGTAGCGAACCTGCGGGCCTAACAGAATGCAGTCAGCATCCGGTCCATACTCGTCAACCTGACCCAGTCCGTAAGCGTCGATGCTGTAGTCTTTGCCTGCCGCAGCCGCCGCGGCTCTCATCTTATTGACAAGAAGCGATGTGCTCATACCGCCGGCACAGAATAATACAATTCTCTTGTCTGCCATAAAGGCCTCCTTATTGTTATCTTTATTCTACCACCTGTGTAATATTACAGTAACGAAGATTGTAATCTTCAATCAGGTTCTTCCCCATTGATTCTGCTGCCCACGCCTGCATAGATTTCCGTATAGTATAGTTGAAAGGAGTTTGATCATGGAAAAGAAATCAGACTTTAATGAAATTAAAAAGGCTGCTGAAAAAGAAGTGAGTCTTCTCAGCGCAGACGACCTGAAAGGTGTCAGCGGCGGCAGAAAAGAATTTTCGCCGGAGCAGATCATGATTGCCAGAACGATCGTTGAAACCTACAGATAAATGGGTTACACAAGCCATGACTTCCTCAAGGAACTGGACGGTACCCAGCTCGACTTTGATTTACGGGTTCTGTATATTGACATCTGGGACTACAAGCTTTAGTTCCCGACATATACTGATTCAGTCATCAATCAACAAAAGACAAAAAAAGATGAGATTTACATCTGTCACACATACTGCTTTTTACACCGATTGCCGGGATGTAATGATTTATTTTTACACCAATACCCTTGGTCTGAAGCCGAAAACATATGTTACATTTAAAGAGTATCAGAGCCAGCCGGAGCGCAGGGAAATATACAAAATCATGCAGTATACGGAAGACTCTTATCAAGTGAAAGGACACAACTCAGAATGAAACTCGGAATTATCGGAACCGGCATGATCGTCAACAACTTCCTTCCTTTTCTTGTCAAAATGGAAGGTCTGACGGTCAATGCCATGCTCAGCACACCCCGCAGTCTGGAAAAGGCAAAAGAATTCGCTGCCTCTTTCGGAATCACCAATGTCACATCAGACTTCGATGAACTCTGCGGATTTGATATCGACACAGTCTATGTCGCCGTGCCGAATTACATGCATTTCGACTACTGCAAAAAGGCCATGGAACGCAAGCTCAACGTCATCGTCGAAAAGCCGATGGTCAGCAACGACACCGAAGCGAAAGCACTGCGGGACATCGCCGTTAACAATCACTGCTTCCTCTTCGAGGCAATCACCACCCTGTATCTTGGCAATTACAAGAAGGTCAGGGAATGGCTGCCCCGCATCGGCACGGTCAAGATTGCCCAGAGCCAGTACAGCCAGTACTCCAGCCGCTACAATGCCTTCCGGGCCGGTGAAGTGCTGCCTGCCTTCGATCCCGCCAAGGCCGGCGGTGCCCTGATGGATCTGAACCTCTACAATATGCATTACATCATGGGTCTCTTCGGCAAACCGAAGAGTTACAAATACTATGCCAACATTGAAAGAGGCATCGATACATCCGGCACTCTGATCATGGAATACGACGGCTTCCAGGCAATTTGTCTCGCTGCCAAGGATTCCAAGGGTCTGCGCGGCGGCATCATCCAGGGAACTGACGGTGTCATCAAGACCGACGTTTCGCCGAACCTGGTCGGAAAAGCGGTTCTCGAACTGAATGACGGCACCGTGGAAGAATATGACGACGGCTTCACAGACAAGCGGATGATTCCGGAATTCGAGGCTTTCATCAAGGCAATCAATGCGGAAGACTATGACTTCTGCTATGAAATGCTCGACAAGAGCGTGGCAGTAGCGGAAGTTCAGACGAAAGCCAGACAGGCTGCCGGCATCTTCTTCGACGCGGATAAGTAATTGAAAAGACCTGCATTCCAGTGTTGGAATACAGGTCTTTTTTCTTACCTGATCAGATTGTTTTCCTGCAGCCAGACATCGATATCTCCCTGTACCTGGGTGAAGTCGTTCTGGACTGTCTTGCCGGTCAATGCCAGACCGTCTTTGATATCCGCGGCGGGAATGGTATTGCGGATCTTGTCCGGGGTACCGGCCAGACCGCTGCCGCCGTGAGTGTTGAACGGATATACGGTTTTGCCGGTGAAGTCATAACTTTCCAGGAAGTTATAGACGATCATCGGCAGATCGCCGTGCCAGATCGGATAACCAAGTATGATCGTGTCATAGCTGTCCCAGTTTTCCGGGGCATTGGCAATTTCCGGACGGGCGCCGGCACTCTTTTCTTCTTCTGCCAGGGCAACGGTTTCCATATAGTCGGAAGGATACGGAACGACCGGAATGATCTCATAGACATCCGCGCCGGTCACTTCGGCAATATATTCCGCGGCAATGCCGGTATTGCCCTTTTCAATGACACCGACGTCCCAGTTTTCACCGGCTCTCGAGAAATACACCAGCAATGTTTTGCCTTCTGTTTCGGCAGGTTCCTGTGTCTGTTCCGGTTCGGCAGTTTTCTGTGTGTCTTCCGTTGGCTCCTGTACAGCTGTTTCCTCTTTGACGGCACAGCCGCCCAGCCCCAGAAGAACAGCAGTAAGTAATAGTATTGTTTGCTTCATCGTTTCCTCTTTTCTAATTACAGATGATCCAGCTTCCGTTTTCCTTCCGAAAGTTTTGTTTTGTTTTCAATGTCCAGCTTCCCGACATGCCATATACTTTCGCTGTCAGTGTCACATCAGCATTGAGATGAGCGGTATTGTCATTGACCGTGATCTGCAGATTCCTGATCTCGTAGCTGTAATAATTCAAAGTGCCGTTGCGGATCTCTTCAAAGAATTCCTCTCTTGTCTGTGTCTTGCCGGACATATGGGTGAATGTCTTGTCTTCGGCTGTGATTCTCCGCATTGTATCGAGATCTTTATCGATCATCGCCTGCTGCATGGTTTCGAACACCTGCAGCACGGCCTGTTTTTCCTGTTCCATCGTATCTGTTTCCTTTCCGCATCCTGTCAGATTCAGCAGCACCAGCAGTGCCGCGAATATCTTACGCATTCTTTGCCGGGATTTCCTTGATCACACGGGCGGGGTTGCCGCCGACGATGGTATTTTCCGGTACGTTCTTTGTCACGACGGCACCACCGGCAATGATGGCGTTCTTTCCGACTGTGACACCCGGCATGATCGTCGCGCCGGCGCCGATCCAGACATTGTCTTCCAGGACAACACTGCGGCAGTTCAGGATATAGCGGTCATAGAAATCATGATTATCTGTTACGATCGTAACGTGCGGTCCGATCTGGACGTTGTTGCCGATCGCGATCCCGCCGATCGACATGGCTGTGAAACTGTGGTTGATGAACACATGTTCACCGAATGTCATCTGTTTCGGGAAATCGATCTGCACCGGTGTGAACAGGCCGAGTCCGGATGGCACATTGCCGTCAAACAGTTCGCTCACCGCTTCGCTCTGTTCTTGGGAGAGTGGTTCGGCATTGTTGAGATGGTGCAGTGCTTTATAGGTGCGGTGCAGTTCCGCAACGACCGGCCGGTATTCTTCGCTGTGCATATCGACAGCCACGCCGCTTTTCAGTTTTTCAAATACATCCACTGATAAGACCTCCGTTTCCTTTTTCCGGTTTTAACGTATCATTCCCCTTTATGTGCCACAATCCCGCTTATCGCATGGCTGTTCCTTAAGTAACGCTTTTCTTGTTTCTGTTACAAAAAGACAGAATTTCTTCTGCCTTACTTCTTTCTGATGATTTCTTTCAGACCGTCATTGATCATTGTGGTCGTCAGTTCAATGATTCTTTCCACCGGCACTTTCTTGCCGTCTTCGATCCACTGCTTATAGATGCTGAGTGTCGCACTGTTGGCAAAGGTATGGATCAAATTCTGTTCGTATTCCGTATACTGTTTCAGTTCTGAGTATTTCCGGTCACTGGCTTTTGCCACGCTGCGGATCATCCGGTTGCGAATAATACTGTCGGTACAGGTGATCTTTTCATAGAACGGTCCTTTTTCTTCTGAAAACAGGAAGAACTCACGTGTCAGTTTATCAATGTCCCGGAATGTGTAGTCCTTTGTCCGGCGAGCAAATTCCTCGGACAGTTCATCCTGGATCTCAGCCAGCAGATCATCCAGCGACGGGTAGTATGTGTAGAAGGTCTTCTTGTTGATCATGGCCCGCTGGGCAAGCTCAGTGACCGTGATCTTTTCATAGTCCTTCTCCAGCATCAGCGCTTCAAAAGCCCGGCGGATCGACTCCAGTGTCCTTCTGACCCTGAGGTCTTCATTGCCGTTCAGTTTCATAACAGTTCGTTGTCACGCAGCCAGACATGCAGGTCATCGTCACAGCCATAGACATCACTGCCTCTGATGGACAGTCCATTTCTGACGTCTGCTCCGGGAAGCTCCTTCTTCAGATCTGACACACTGCTGCCCATACCGCTGCCTTCATTTGTGCAGAGCGGATAAATGGTTTTGCCGGTGAAATCAAACTGTTTCAGGAAAGTCAGGACTGCCATCGGATAGGTTCCCCAGTAGTTCGGATAGGCAAGAATGATCTGATTATATACATCGATGCTGTCGGGAACGGATACCAGTTCCGGCAGGATGCCCTTGTCCTTATCATCCTGTGCTTCCTTGATGCATTCTTTATAGTTTTTGGAATACGGGTTCTTCATTTCGATCTTGAACAGATCGGCACCGTTCAGCTCGCTGATTTTCTCAGCGACAACTTCCGTGTTTCCCTTTTCAATCGTGCGCAGGGAACCGCTGAAATAGTTCTCATCAGCGCGGGAAAAATAAGCTACCAGAATACTCATCTTTTATACTCCTCACTTTTCGACCATACAAAGTTTGACTCTCTGGCCGCGATCAGCCATTTGCCGTCAACCTTTTCATATTTATCATGATACACGATTCCGTTGGTTGTCATCATATTTTTTCCTTCTGCGTTTCTGCCGATCAGGATCGTTTCGTTGTAGGCAGTGCCGGTCGCATGTGTTTCATCGATGATGTCGAACAGAGCCTGGCCGTTGTTATGGAAATGGATATCAAACAGATTCATGAATCTTGTGCAGGACGCTTCGATTGCTTCTCTGCCTTCATAGTGTGAGACATTGCCGTTGTTCTTCGCAGTCAGTGTACCATTCTCGGTAAACAGGAAAGACTGCTCATGAAGTCTCATTTCATCAGCCAGTACACTGAATGTGTCACACAGTTCCTTTAACGCGAATTTTTCTTCAAATACGTTCATATCCTTTTTTCCTCTTCTTTTTTACATTTACAGAATATACAGTTTCCAAAGTGAATGCACGTATGTTTATCACTGTTCAATTACTTATGTAACGGTTAAGCATATTTTGTTACTTAACAATGAAAAAGACCTGGATTTCAGGTCTTTGCGTCAGTCTCCGTACCAGCCGAACAATGATTTCCTGCCGTCCAGCTGAGCGATCATATCCATCTCTTCCTTGCTCAGTTCAAAATCGAAGAGTTCAAGATTCTCCAGCATCCGGGATGCCTTGGAAGATTTCGGAATGACCGGTATGCCCTGGCTCAGCAGATATTTCAGAGCAACCTGAGCGGCTGACTTATCATGAGCGGCACCGACTTCCTTCAGCACCGGTTCATCGAAGATTCTTTTTCGTCCTTCGGTAAACGGTGCCCAGCTCTGCATCAAAGTGCTCTGCTCTTCCAGATACTTCCGGTAGATCAGCTGGGGATAATAAACGTGGCATTCCACCTGGTTGACAGCCGGCACAATGCGGCATTCTTTCAGCAGATCATCGTAGAGACGCCGGTTGATATTGGACACGCCGATGGCTCTGACCTTGCCGGCATCATATGCCTCTTCCAGTGCTCTGTACATTTCCTTATATGTCTCATACGGTTCATGAACCAGGATCATGTCGATATAATCCAGTCCGGTTTCATTCAGGCAGTGATCCACTGCCTTTCTGGTTTTCTCATATGAGGCATAAGGACTATTGATCTTGTCAGTCACAAAGATCTCGTTCCGGTCAATACCGGAATTACGGATTGCCTGTCCAACTTCCTTTTCGTTGCCGTACATGATTGCCGTATCGATCAGGCGGTACCCGAGTTCGAGTGCCTGTTCCATGATGGCAATTCCCACTTTTCCTCTCACATCCCAGGTTCCGAAACCGACCATGGGAATCTTTATGCCATTATTCAATTCTGCATATTCCATAATTATGTCCCTCTCTATTTGTATCTTATAACAGCTGCCGCTGATTATGGCTGATTCAATTCAGAGAAATGAAGTCATTCCCTTTTTTCTTTGCTTGGGATAAAATAGTAATGCGGCTCGGGATGTAGCGCAGTTTGGTAGCGCACTTGAATGGGGTTCAAGGGGTCGCAAGTTCAAATCTTGTCATCCCGACTCAAAGTCTCATTTCGGATATGAAATGGGGCTTTTTTTATTTGTTTACTGTATCTCGAGAACATTCCGGTTGTAACTGAGAGCCGCAAGATGGACACGCTCAGAAGTGCGTACTGTCAGCAGACGGGACAAGGTGTAGGAACGCAGGGAAGTCACACTGCTGTCTGTATCGGTCAGATCATTGATCTCGCCGTTGTCTTTTGCAATCAGACGAACCGTATCACCAATTTCAAGTGTACATTCGGCAAGGACCGTCTTTTGCGGGTTGCTGTCTGAGATCATCATGAACAGTTCTTCAAATATCAGCATCACCATATTTACCATTCTGTCATTGTATGCATATTCTTTCAGCAGGTCACCGACCGCATCTCTTACCTTCATGATTTCCTCAGGCAGGACTTTGAATTCATACATCTGTTTTTTATTCTTCTGTTCCATTTCCACAAGGAACAGCGGATAATTCGCAGATCCGTATTTCTTTTTGATATACCAGACAGAAAACAGATAGCCAAGCAGCGGGGCAGCTGAAAGGCCGGCAAACATACCATAGATGCCGCCGATCATACCGCCGGCCACCGCAAGCGGAATTGATGGGAACAGGTCGCGCAGTAAGGAATCCAGGATGCCGAGCGGCACTCTTTCCACCAGAATGAAGTATGACGAATCAAGAAACAGCCGGCAGATAAAAAACAGGGTCAGTGACAGGATACGCAGTCCTCCTGTGGCATAGCGCGCTGTGGCTGGATCCAGAATGCCAAGATACGAAACGGTTGCCGGAGCAGCCGCCAGGACAAAAACGGTGGCGAGCAGACTCTCGGCCCAGAGACTCCATCTTGCCAGTTGCCAGACTTTCCGGACCCCATGAACATTTTCCTCGCCAAGATAGACGCTGATCAGCGGTGTGATCGCCTCGCCGATGCCTTCAAACAGGATCTGTCCTTCCTTGAGCAGACTGATCACCGCGGTAAGGACCAGCATCTCGGAACCGAACTGCCTGATCAGAAAGAAATTGATACACATGGTAAATACAGAAATGAACAGATGGGTACTTGCGTCAACGATACCGTATTTCAGAATTTCCAGGAACTGATCCCATGAAAACGCAAGATTCGGTTTCAGTGTATTGCCAGGCCGGAAAAAATGAATGCATGAGAGAAGGATCGAAGCCACAAAGCCGATAAAGGAGGCCAGCGCCAGGCCTTTCACGCCCATGCTCCGGCAGAAAAGAATGGACAGAACCACTTTCAGAAGACCCTGGATCAGGTTGGCAGTCAGGCTGATCGTTTCATCCCCGTCCGCAAACAGCATGCCGTCCAGCAGTTCATTGAACGGCAGAATCAATACCGCGTATTTCATCCAGCCAAGATACGCCCTGGCACTTTCATATACCTGGATGTCCGCCTGATATGATTTCAGATATACATCACCGCCAAGCAGGATCCCGATAAACATCAGAATACCGATGGCTGATATCACTGTCAGGCCGACACCAAAACATTGATCCGCTTCTTTCTTACGGAATTCTCCCCTCTTTCTGGCATATATAATGGGCACGCCATAGGAAAAAACAACAGCGAAAAAACTTGCCAGCGAGTAGATAGGCAGCACAAGACAGATGCCTGCGACTGCTTCTTCGCCCAGAATGATGCCGGCAATCAGTGTATCCACCATTCCCATGATGGCTGTCAGCACCATCAGCACCGTTCCGCTGCCGAGCATGGATATATATTTGGATGTTATAAATGACTTCTCAAACTTTTTCATCTGTCACCCCGGATCAAAGAAAAGCCGGCAATGAAACATGCTTTCATGTAAGTATTATAGCGGACCGGCCGGTAATGAAAAAGCGTATACAGCATCTTCATCCGTGTTTACAGATATCCGCTTTCCATCACTTCCTGTATCCGAGAAAACTGAAAAATGAACCCGGAAGATAAATATGCATGCAAAACAGGAAAACAGATATGCTTTACATAAGATTATTTACACCGGCAAAAAGGACATCAGGAACCTGTTTTCTGTTCTCCGGACGGCAGTGGAAACACAAAAGAAAACCGATACAGATTTACTGTACCGGTTCTCAGAATAGTTTTTTAAAGCTGATTATTTAACGATTTCAGCAATCCAGTCCCAGGCATTGAGATTGTCTTCTGTGCAGACAGAATCGCCGTTTTCGAAGTAGATCCAGCTCCAGTGTCCTGCATACTGATGCTCAGGATCGGAATCATCTACATAACCCACAACATGCTCGGTTGTCGCAACATGAAGATTCGCGGCACCGGCATCCTGCAGTCTCTTGATCGTCGGAGCTTCATACAGTGTCGGATCAACGGTTGTGTCGTCAAGAGAATATACGAAGAACAGATTCAGTTTAGCCAGTTCTTTGATCTGATCATCGGTGATGTATTCATCTTTGTAAGCTTCGCAGATCGGAATGTAAGCATTGGCAATTTCCGGATGGTTGATGGCCAGGTTCATGGTCATGAAACCGCCGTTGGAGTCACCGGCGATGACAACCTTTGTGCAGCCTTTTTCTGTCTTGTACCAGTTGATGAGTTCAGCCAGAGATTCGGTATAAACAGATCCGCCATGTTCGTTGCCCATGGAACCGTCGCCCTTTTCATCAAGCCAGAATGTCGGGCACTGCGGTTCAAGAACATAAGCACCGCCGACCTTTGCCTGGAAAGCTTCGTTTGCGAACTGGTCAGCACGGTTAGCCAGAGCGATTACACGCGGGTCTGTCTTTTCTGTTCCGCCTTCGCCTGCGCCATGGAGCCATACAAATAATGTGTCAGCCTTTTCAGCCGGTTCATAATACAGATAGCCATATTCTGTGCCATCCGCTGCCTTGTATTTGTCTGTCTTCATATGATCGATGGAAGTCGGCTGCTTTGTGATGTCAATTTTCGTATCAACTTCAAAGTTTGTGACTTTTGTGCCGCCGGATGTAACTTCTGCACCATCTGCCAGAGTGATGGTCAAATAATACGGATCGCACCATGTGTTGTAACCGGTAGCCATTGTGTAAAGGAACGGTGAACCCTGATCCGGATTGCAGTAAAGATCCAGTGTCAGTGTTTTGCCGTCATCAGAAAGCTTTGCGCCGGTTACTTTACGTTCGAATTCCGCTTCGATGACCGGGAAGCCTTCCGCTGTCCAGTCGGTAGCCTGTTTTGTTTCTTTGACTGTGAAGTCTTCCGCTTTTACGCTGTCCAGTGCGTTATCGAGTGTGACGATCGCCTGGGTTGTGCCGCAGCCCCAGTCAAATCCCCGGATTTCAACCGTATAAGTGCCCTTTACTGTGTCTGTTCCGGAACTAGTCTGCGGAGTGTTTTGTGTGCATGCCGCAAGTGACATTGCCATCATTGCGGAAAGCGCTAATGTTGTAAGCTTTTTCATGGTTGTTATAACCCTCCCTGCTATCATTCTAGGCGTGTGGTTTTCCTGCTTACAAGATGAATCTGTTTACATTCAAATGTTTCATTTCTTTCTGTGAAAACAGTGTTTTTTTCATGAAAACGGACGGGAAAATCAGCCTGTCAGTTTTCACAGTATCAGAGTTTCCGCCGCATGAATGTAGTGTGCCAATTACGCCATGCCCTCGCATACGTATGCAGGTATAACAGTCTCTGATCATGTTTTAGCGGAATCAATTTCATGCAAAAAAAGAGGAATCTCATTCAGATGAATGAAACTCCTCTTTCAGATTGCTTATTCAGCGAACGGTGCAGTTTCTTCAGCCAGCGGCGCTTCGTCAGCAGCTGCTTCGAATCTGCTTTCGCCATTGCTGAGAACGTCTTCCGGAAGTCTTGTTGTAGTGGCTTCCTCGAGTTCTCTGGCTCTCGCTTCACGCTGTTCCTTCAGATCGGATGCGAGCTCTTCGATATTGCGGGATGTCTCACGGTCGAACTTCCGTCCGGTACCGGCCGGGATCAGCTTACCGATGATGACATTTTCCTTCAGACCTTCGAGCTTATCCTTCTTGCCTCTGACAGCAGCGTCGGTCAGGACTCTTGTTGTTTCCTGGAAGGATGCGGCGGACAGGAAGGAATCTGTTTCGACAGCGGACTTGGAAATACCAAGCAGCAGCGGTCCGAACTTGGCCGGTGTTCTGCCTTCGTCCAGAACTTCGTCGTTGATCTCGTTCATACGGGTCAGTGACAGTGTCTGGCCGGCGGAGAGACCGGAGTCGTTGCCTTCGATGACGATGACCTTCTTCAGCATCTGTTTGATCATGACTTCCAGATGCTTGTCGGAGATATCGATGGACTGGGTGGAATATACCTTCTTGACTTCTTTCAGGATGTATTCCTGTACAGCTCTGACACCGGCAACTTCCAGCAGTTCTTTCGGCGCGATCTGTCCTTCTGTCAGTTTTTCACCGGCATGGACAGCGCGGCCGACCTTCATCCACGGTCTTACGACCTGGGTCAGGTCACACTTGTGCTCGATGGATTCCTTTTCGTTGGTAACCGTAACGATCTGACCGGTGTGGTTGTCATTCTCACGGATGTCAGTGATTTCACCGTCAATCTTGGAGATGACAGCGACACCCTTCGGGGTACGTGCTTCAAAGAGTTCTTCGACACGGGGCAGACCCTGTGTGATATCACCGGACTGAGTTGCGACACCGCCGGTATGGAAGTTTCTCATGGTCAGCTGAGTACCCGGTTCACCGATCGCCTGGGCAGCCATGATACCGACGGCTTCGCCAACCTCGACGAGGTTGCCGGTTGCCATGTTGCGGCCATAGCACTTGCGGCAGATACCGGTGGAACTTTCACAGGTAAATACGTTGCGGATATATGCTTCTTCGACCCCGGCATCGACAACTTTCTTTGCCAGATCGTCTGTCAGATATTCATCGGCTTCAACGATCACTTCACCGGTTTCCGGGTCGCTGATCGCCTGGGCTGTGTAACGGCCGACGATACGGTCGAAGAAGGATTCGATCAGAGAATCATTCTTACGGTCCTTGATAGCGGATACCAGATATCCCTTGTCCGTTCCGCAGTCATCTTCGTTGATGATGACTTCCTGGGCAACGTCAACCAGACGTCTTGTCAGGTATCCTGATTCAGCTGTCTTCAGAGCGGTATCGGTCAGACCTTTACGTACACCGTGGGTGGAGATAAAGAACTCGGATACGCTCATGCCTTCACGGAAGCAGGAGTAGATCGGAACTTCGATAATGGACGGCTGATATTCCTTACGGGACTTGGACTGGGTCGGTCTGGCCATCAGACCACGCATGCCGGCAAGCTGGGTGAAGTGGTTCTTGTTACCACGGGCACCGGAGATTGCCATCATGTTGATCGGGTTCATACGCGGCAGAGAACTCATCAGCGTATCACCGACGTTGTCCTTGACGTCTGCCCACAGCTGGGAGAACTTGCGTTCCCATTCCTGCGGAGTCAAGAGACCTCTGTCACGCAGAGCGTTCAGCTGGTCAGCCTTCTGGCGGCCTTCACCGACGATCTCTTCCTTATGCGGAGCGACAGAGATATCACTCAGAGCAACGGTCATACCTGCCAGTGTGGAGTACAGGTAACCCATGTCCTTCAGGGCATCCAGAATGTCACTGGTGCCATGTGTCTTGTAACGGTCGAAGACAGCAGCGATCAGGTTTCCGAGGTCCTTCTTCTTGAATTCAGAAGTAACCGGACGGGCCGCGATCTCTTCCTTGATATTCGAGCCAAGCGGCAGGAATTCGGAATCCGGTGTTGCCTTCAGAGTCTCCGGTGTGACTTCGTTCAGATACGGGAAGTCAGCCGGGAAGACGTTATTGAAGATGATCTTACCGACAGATGTCAGCAGATACATTTCATTCTGTTTGTCTGTGAAGCCTGTCTTGCGCAGTGTCTTTGCCGGCAGAGCGATACGGCTGTGCAGATGAACGACACCGGTCTGGTATGCCATGAGAACTTCATTGACATTCTTGAACAGGTGACCTTCGTTGTCGCCATATCTTCTCCATCTGTCCGCTTCGACCTTTTCGCCGAGGGCTTCCAGAGCGTCCGCCTTGTTGTAGAATTCCTGGGCGGTTTCTTCCATGTTCAGATAGAAGTTACCCAGAACCAGGTCCTGACCAGGCGTAACGATCGGTTTACCATCCTTCGGACCGAGGATGTTGTTGGAACCGAGCATCAGGATTTCTGTCTCGGCTCTTGCCATTTCACTTAACGGCAGATGGACAGCCATCTGGTCACCATCGAAGTCAGCGTTGAATGCCGGACATACGAGCGGATGGACACGGATCGCACGGCCTTCTACCAGTCGCGGGAAGAATGCCTGGATACCCAGACGGTGCAGTGTAGGTGCACGGTTCAGGAATACCGGGTGATGTTCGATGACCTGCTCGACAACATCCCATACACGGGCATCCTGTCTGGCGATCATCTTTTCAGCGGTCTTCGGGTTGGAAGCCAGCTGCTGGTTGACCAGTTCGTTGATAACGAACGGCTTATACAGCTGGATTGCCATTTCCTTCGGCAGTCCGCACTGCCACATCTTCAGGTTCGGTCCGATAGCGATAACGGAACGGCCGGAGAAGTCGACACGCTTACCGAGAAGGTTCTGACGGAAGCGGCCCTGCTTACCCTTTAAGGAGTGAGACAGAGACTTCAGAGCACGGCCGGCTGCACCGGTGATCGGCTTGGAACGTCTGCCGTTATCGATCAGAGCGTCGACTGCTTCCTGCAGCATACGCTTTTCGTTCTGAACGATGATGGCCGGTGTGCCGAGTTCAAGCAGTTTCTTCAGACGGTTGTTTCTGGTAATGACACGACGATAGAGATCGTTCAGGTCACTGGTCGCGAAACGGCCGCCGTCGAGCTGCAGCATCGGTCTGAGATCCGGCGGAATAACCGGCAGGACAGTCATGACCATCCATTCCGGCTTGTTGTCGGAATTACGGAAAGCTTCGACAGTTTCCAGACGCTTGATCAGTTTCTTGCGCTTGTCGCCGTTGGCTTTCTCGAGCTCTTTCATGATCGCACTGTATTCCGCTTCAATGTTGACCTGTTCAAGCAGTGTCTTGACGGCTTCGGCACCGGTCTGGGCGACGAAACTGCCCGGTCCGTAGATGGCATTGTTTTCACGATACTCTCTTTCGGACAGGATCTGCTTGTACGCGAGTTTGGTATCACCCGGATCAGTAACGATCCAGGAAACGAAGTATACGACTTCTTCCAGGTTTTTCGGCGGGACATTCAGCAGCAGAGACATTCTGCTCGGAATGCCGCGCAGATACCAGATATGAGCAACCGGAGCGGCCAGTTCGATATGACCCATTCTTTCACGGCGGACGCTGGACTTGGTGATTTCGACACCGCAGCGGTCACAGACGACGCCCTGATAACGGATCTTCTTGTATTTTCCGCAGGCGCATTCCCAGTCCTTGGTCGGACCGAAAATACGCTCGCAGAACAGACCGTCACGTTCCGGCTTCTGGGAACGGTAGTTGATGGTTTCCGGCTTTTTGACTTCGCCGTAAGACCAGGAACGAATCTTTTCAGGTGATGCAAGACCGACTTTAATAGCAGTAAAGTTATTGATATTCATCGCTCACCCTCCTTATTCATCCATGCCCATGTCGTCAAAACCGACTTCGGCAGCTTCCGGAATCTCGTCTTCCAGACCTTCGCGGATCGTCAGGTCGCCGGCTGTTTCGGCATCGTTGACGATCGTCTGCTGGCTGAGATCCACATTCGTTTCTTCTTTCAGTTCTTCCTGTTCCATCTGCTTCAGATCCATTTCGTTGCCGTCGTCATCCATCATACGGACGTCGATAGCCAGGGCCTGCAGTTCGTGAACAAGAACGCGGAAGGATTCCGGAATACCCGGCTGCGGCAGATCCTTGCCCTTGACGATGGCTTCGTAGGTCTTTGTACGGCCCATGATGTCATCAGACTTGACAGTCAGGATTTCCTGCAGGGTATTGGCGGCACCGTAGGCTTCCAGAGCCCAGACTTCCATTTCACCGAAACGCTGGCCACCGTTCTGAGCTTTACCGCCCAGAGGCTGCTGGGTAACGAGTGAGTACGGACCAGTCGCACGGGCATGAAGCTTATCGTCGACCATGTGGGCCAGCTTGATCATGTACATGACGCCGACTGCGATCGGTTCGTCATAGACTTCACCGGTCATACCGTCGGTCAGCAGATACTTATGCTGGGTGCCTGCTTCCTTCATGATGTCATCCAGATCCTGGTTGGATACGCCGTCGAAGACCGGTGTGGCAAACTTGACACCCAGTTTCTTGGCGGCCATGCCAAGGTGAACTTCCAGCACCTGACCGATATTCATACGGGAAGGAACACCGAACGGGTTCAGCATGATATCGATCGGTGTGCCATCGGCCATATAAGGCATGTCTTCCACCGGGTTGATACGGGAGATGACACCCTTGTTGCCGTGACGGCCAGCCATCTTGTCACCTTCAGAGATCTTACGTTTCTGAACGACATATACTTTGACAACTTCGTTGACTCCCGGCGGCAGTTCGTGGTTGTCCTTGCGCTTGAATACACGCACACTGTGGACAATACCGGCACCGCCGTGCGGAACCTTCAGAGAGTTGTCACGTACTTCTCTGCTCTTCTCGCCGAAGATGGCAAGCAGCAGTTTTTCTTCCGGAGACACTTCGCTCTGGCCCTTCGGTGTTACCTTACCGACCAGAATATCGCCTTCCTTGACTTCCGCGCCGACCATGACGATACCGCGGGCATCGAGGTTGCGGCAGGCGCTTTCAGCGACGTTCGGAATATCTCTTGTGATTTCTTCCGGACCGAGTTTTGTCTCACGGCATTCGATATCATATTCCTCGATATGTACAGATGTGTAGTAGTCTTCACTCTGCATTCTCTCGGACATGATGATCGCGTCTTCGTAGTTGTAGCCATGCCATGTCATGAAGGCAATAGTGACGTTCTGGCCGAGCGCCAGTTCGCCGCTTTCCATAGCCGGACCATCCGCCAGAATATCGCCGCGCTCGACTCTCTCACCGTCCCAGACGATTGGCTTCTGGTTCAGGCAGGTGGAAGCGTTGGATCTTCTGAACTTGGTCAGTTCATAGACATGTTCTCTGCCGTCGTCTTCTGTGACAACGACTTTTTCAGCATCGACATATGTGACTGTGCCGGGCGCTGTGGCAACACAGGCGGCACCGGAGTCACGGGCAATGACATGTTCCATGCCGGTTCCGACAAACGGGCTGTGCGGATTCAGCAGCGGAACTGCCTGACGCTGCATGTTGGCGCCCATCAGGGCACGGGTGCAGTCGTCGTTTTCAAGGAACGGAACGCAGGCGGTAGCGACCGATACGATCTGACGCGGGGATACGTCGGCATAGTCGACAGTATCGCGGTCAGCCATGACGGTTTCACCGGCAATTCTTGAGATGACACGGTCACCGACAAGTCTGCCGTCCTTGATTTCGTTTGCCTGGGCGATGACGTGATCGTTTTCTTCATCGGCCGGCATGTATTTCACTTCATCGGTGACGACACCGTCAACGACCTTACGGTACGGTGTTTCGATGAAGCCGTATTCATTGACTCTCGCATAGGTCGTCAGATAGGAGATCAGACCGATGTTCGGACCTTCCGGTGTTTCGATCGGACAGATACGGCCATAGTGTGAGTTATGAATGTCACGCACTTCGAAGCCGGCACGCTCACGGGTCAGACCGCCCGGACCGAGCGCGGATACACGGCGCTTGTTGGAAAGTTCAGCCAGCGGATTCTGCTGGTCCATGAACTGGGACAGCTGGGAAGAGGAGAAGAATTCCTTGATCGCGGCTGTCAGCGGACGGATGTTGGTCAGCTGCTTCGGTGTCAGGGTAGCAATGTCGGCGATCGACATTCTTTCCTTGACGACTCTCTCCATACGGGAGAGACCGATGCGGAACTGGTTCTGGATCAGTTCACCGACAGTACGGATACGTCTGTTGCCCAGCATATCGATATCATCGGAGGAACCGATGCCGTCCAGCATCGTCAGTTCATAGTTATAGAGGGCATACATGTCACTCATCGTGATCGTATGCTTGTCATTGAGCGGATCGATACCGATCAGCTTGACGTCGTATTCACCGTCTTTGATCTTGATTTCCTGTACGCAGGAACCAACGACCCAGAGAGTGACATCCTTTGACTTCGTCGCTTCGGAAACGATGGCGTCACGGGCAGCGGCGCTCAGCTTGGCAAGCGGCTGATCCGGGACATATCTGTCGATCAGATATTCACCGTCTTCGTCGCAGAGGTCGGCACCCTTTTCCGTGACACGGCCCAGCGCGAACATACGAGAACCGTAGTTCAGAACAGCTGTGACGTTGTCGTTGGTCAGAGCGACCGGCTGGGCGATGATGCTGGTGTAGATCTGGATCTCATCAAATTCCTTCGCAATTGCCTTGACGTCTTCCGGTGTCAGAACCGTACCGAGTTCAAGTGTCGTGTTCTCGCTGCTGCCGTCAAGATCCTGGGCCAGCACACGGCCGACCAGTGCTCTTGACCAGGAAGTGCTGACCGTTGCGACGGTCGGATGCGAGAAGGCATGGACAAACGGCAGAGCTCTGCTGTTGATGCCTTTGTAAACTTCTTCCTTCAGGGCATTGCGGGCGTTCTTGTCAATGACGACGCCTTTCTTGAAGATGACCTTGCCGTCGGAACCAATCAGGTCCTCGCTCAGCATATGGCCTTCCATACGGTCAAGAATGTTCAGCTTCTTTCTCGTCTTGAAACGGCCGGCCTTGGTCAGGTCATATCTGCGGTAGTCAAAGAACTTGGCGTCCATCAGGGAAATCGCACCGTCGATGGTGGCGATTTCATCAGCACGCTGGTTCTCGTAAACACTCAACAGGGCGTCATGGGTCGTCTTGGTCTTGTCAGCTGCCAGCGTATTGCGGACTTCTTCATAATTGCCGAATACGGATGTGTACAGCAGCATGTAATCGTTCTGGAATTCGCGCTCTTCTTCCGGTACAACGACATCGTCATATACATCGAAGTCCATGGCTTTCAGGAACTTCTTCATCGCTGTCGTGTCGAAAGCGTCTTCACCGCGCTCCAGATTCAGTGACATACCAATGGCTTTGAACAGAATAGAGGAAAGAATCTTTCTTCTTCTGTCGATTGATACATTGAGAATTCTGCCAAGGGCAGCCTTCTTGTCATCACTCATGAACTCAAGCCATGTGCCGCGGCTTGGAATCAGTTCACAGGTAAAGGTATCCCGGCCGGTGCGTTCTTCCGAAACGATATCGAAATATGCGCCTGGGGAACGGACGATCTGGGATACGATGACACGCTCAGCACCATTGATAATGAATGTGCCGGTCGGTGTCATTAACGGGAAATCACCGAGGAAGACTTCTTCCCACTTGGTCATGACTTCACCGGTTTCAGGGTCCATGACCTCAAGCTCCATCTTTGCCTTTAAAGGAGCACAGTAGTTCACTTCCCTGTACTTGCATTCGCTGATCGAATATTTCGGCTCACCGAATTCATAATCAAGGAATTTCAGTCTGATATTACCTGCATAGTTGGAAATCGGGTAAATATCGTCAAACACTTCCTTGATACCGTCTTTCAGAAACCACTCGAAGGCCGCTGTCTGAATTTCCACCAGATCGGGGAGATTCAGGCTGCTGGAAACCTTGGAATAATCACGACGGGTCGCTTTGTTGCCATAATGCACAACGTGGTATGTCTGCTTATTTTCCATGTACGCCATCCTTTCGTCTGCATCTTTATTTACGCCAAAAAGGGCATAAAGACCCTATCCCTTTTTCGACTCTTATGCAATTTATAATAGTAGCATCTGAGTGTCAATCCGTCAATTTAAAACTTTTCAATACCCAGTAACCTTTTTCCCGGGCAATGACTTCACAGTTGCCGAAGACTTCCTCCAGTTTCCGGAAGGCGCTTTCGGCTCCTTGTTTCCGGCGGATCACCGCATACAGTGCACCCTGTTTTGAGAGATGGTCACAGGCATCCTCGAACATCTTATAGATCACTTTCTTGCCGGCCCGGATCGGCGGGTTGGTGACCACCGCATCAAATGATGCGGTGATCGCAGCAAAACCGTCCGATACGAACACATCGGCTAAAACTTGATTCTTCTGACAGTTGAGCTCAGTCAGCTCGACTGCCCGGGGATTGACATCAACTGCTGTCAGTTCAATTTCCGGAAAAACGGTCTTCAGGGCAATGCCCACGACACCGTATCCGCAGCCGAGGTCCAGCACACTTCCGTGTATCCCTTCCTGAACCACCGCATCCAGCAGAATCTTCGTTCCCTCGTCTATTTCCGTTTTGGAAAAAACGCCGTTGTCCGTAGTGAATGTCAGTAAATGACCCGAAAACCGGAAAGAATGATCCTTCCGGTTTTCTGACAGATTATGGTTATCGGTAAAATAATGTGCCGTAAAACCACACCCTTTCATAGGAGCGAAAAGCCGAGGCATGATAACCCGGCTTTTTCTTCACGATGATTTGCGTTTCTGTGATTATTTGAATTCAACAGTAGCGCCAGCGTCTGTGAGAGTCTTCTTGATCTTCTCAGCTTCGTCAGCCGGAACATCTTTCTTGATCTCTGCCGGGCAGCCATCAACGAGCTTCTTGGCATCAACCAGACCCAGACCTGTGATTTCACGAACGGCCTTGATAACAGCAACCTTTGTGTCACCGATAGCGCTCAGAACAACAGTAACGTTTGTCGGAGCAGCAGCTTCAGCTTCAGCCGGTGCAGCAGCAACTGCAACAGGAGCAGCAGCGGAAACGCCGTACTTTTCTTCGATTGCTTTTACGAGTTCATTCAGTTCAAGAATTGTAGCTTCATCAAGATATGCCAGGATCTCTTCCTGTGTTAACTTTGCCATGATTTTTCCTCCCTATTTTCTCAGGCAGCTGCCTCAGCAGCAGTTTCTTCTGTGGTTCCTTCAGCCGGCGCGCCGCCTCTCTGTTCTGCTACAGCATTGATGGCACGTGCGAATGAAGAAATCGGTGCGTTCAGTACAGACAAGAACATGCTCAGCATGCCTTCTCTGTTCGGTAAGTTGGACAGTTCTTTGATTGTAGCTTGGTCTACAACCTTACCCTCAACAATGCCGCCCTTGAGGATCAGTGCCTTGTGCTTCTTGGCGAACTGAGCCATGATACGGGCTGCGGTTGTTTCATCAGTGCCGAATGCCAGTGCGTTCGGGCCCGTCAGCTGTTCCTGAAGTTCCGTGAAACCGGCAGCTTCAGCGGCGCGGCTTGCCAGGGTGTTCTTGTAGACTTTCATCTCAACCCCTTCAGCGCGCAGGCTTCTGCGCAGTTCAGTTACTTCCGCAACGGAAAGGCCGCGATACTCAGCGACAACGGTGGATCCTGAATTGGTGAACTTGCCCTGGATCTCGGAAACAATATTCTGTTTCTGTTCCAATACAGTCTTATTCATTCCTTCACCTTCCTTTTTCCTGTTATCGCATACACATATGAAGAAAGCCCTCGCGGACATACGAGGGCTCAAAAAAGGTCTTGTTAAAAGATTTCTTTTTCTACCTCGGTAACATAATTAAGCATCCGCCGTTACTGTCTATGGTATTTGATAACGATAAAATAATACTCGCTTGGTTTTTGTCTGTCAACAGGCAATTACGATTCAGATCACTACGGATTTCCGGAGAGATCAGAACTCTAGTTATCTCTTCTCTCTTTCAGATCTTTTCTGATCTGATCAGAAGTCAGCCATCCGTCCCGCTCACCAGCCAGAATTCCTTTATTCATTTCACACATAAATGTGACAGCTGCCTGATTCCTTTCATAGATCTTGTGATCCTCAATGGAAAGCAGAACATATTCTCCACGTCCGTTCTTTGTCAGATATACCGGATTTCCAGGTGTTACCTCTTCAAGCAGAGAAGAATAATTCCTGAGTTCAGAAACAGGTTTAATATTGGTCATAAGGACTCCTCCTCACCAGTATTGTATTAAATAAGGTGATAAATTCAGCATCGAATTTACCACCTTATTTTACTGTATTCTGCTATCGTTCCGAAACCCGCTTGCCGCAGAGATTCTCGATCGTCATGGCATACATCAATGTACGCGGACCGGAATTGCGGATCTCATCTTCGATATACTGCTCGTCGTCCGTGAACTTATGGCAGAGTTTTTGGGCGATGTCGACAAGCACGTCATGGTCTTCGATGAATTCCATGCGGCCGAAGGCGATGACACTGCGGATGGTCAGGAACCAGTCGTCACCGTTATGGCAGCCTTCGTCCATGACACAGAAGGATACCTTGTCGCATCTTTTCATCGCGTCCACTTTATGACCGGACATATTTCCATGGAAATAAATCTTCCCGTCTTCCTCATTGTAGAAATGATTGATCGGGCTTCCATAAGGATACCCGTCGTCACCCAGGACGGATAACACACCCCTTTTTGTGTTTTTCAGAAGATCAATGCATTCTCCTTCTTCCAGCTGCTGCTTCTTTCTCGTCAGTTGTCTGAATCCGCTCATCTTTTCTCCTTTATCCTTCCATTACCACTCTTTCCGGATCTTGTCATAATCGATCTCTTTGCCGATCTTCCGATAGATCATCCAGAAAATAAACAGTTCGATCAGGGTGATCACACCGTATACGATCATCTGCGACCGGCCGGCTGCGCCTGTCTGCACATAGTTCATGGTCTGATCCGTCTTTACGAAAAAACAGTTGCTGATGGAAAGGATGAAATCAAAGACGCCGTGAATGACGCCGCAGGCCCAGATATTCCGCGTCTTCCAGTAAAGGAATAGCAGTGAGAGACCGACCAGCCCGGTCTGGACGACCTTGCCGATGGCCGGACCATAAGCTTCGATATTGGAAAAGTCAGCGCCGACCACGTGGCAGACACCGAAAACCAGCGAGGATACGACGGCAATGATGACAAACAGGTACTTATTGTCACGGAACTGATAAATCAGAGCATCGTTGATCACCGCCCGGAAAGCCATCTCTTCGAACAGGCCGACAAACAGGAAGGCCAGAAAAACCGTGATTGTCTGGACGGGAATATTGTCCGCAAGAGGAAGTGACGCACTGTTGAGCAGACCAATTATACCGATCGGCAGGGCCAGGATCCAGAAACCCAGTCCGACTTTAATGCAGTACCAGGTCGAATTGTAGCTGGAAGCCAGTGTCTTGTCGCCGGAAATCTGATAGAGGAAAAACGCCATGGCGCCGCAGAGCAGTGTTCTTACCATGAACATATCAAACATGGAAGTGGTCTGGATGGTTTTGATGCATACCATCGAATAGACAACTGCAATTACTGCATTGACTACCGGGTATTTTTTCAGAAAAAGGATATATCTTCTCAACATACTTTTACTCCCCTTATCATCATATTTTAGCAAATGAACAATTTATCTGCCCATTTCCTTCAGGATCTGATCCAGCTCATAAAACGGATCTCTGACTGTACCGACATTGTCGCCGAGTTCCAGGACAGTTTCCGCGTCGGTCTGTTTCGGCCACACCGGCAAGTCTTTGCCATTGGGATCGCCGCTGCGCAGATAGTTCACGAAGTAACCGCTCATGATATCCGTCAGGTCACGGTCACTCTGATCGTAATGGCCATCCCCGGCTGGAATGTTGTTGTAGAAGTAGACTTCTTCACCGCCATGGTTGTAGGCCAGACGTTTGTTGTCCTTGGTGAAGAAGTATTCATAGACCGGGATACCATTTGCCAATGACAGCCGGGTCTGCTGGAAGTGGCCGTAATTGAAATAGATGGCGGAATAGATAGCGATCCAGTTGTTCTTTGCCTGTTCGTCCGTTTCTGCCGGATAGAGTTGCAGCACTTGATCGGCATATTTCCCGAAGAAGGATCGGACCTTTTCTTCGTAGTTCTTCAGATTCGCGTTGCCGAAAAGAATGAACAGTGCGCCTTCGGTTTTATTGAAGCCATGCAGAATGGCTTCTTCGTTATGAATGCCTTTCTGATAGGATTCATACGGTGTTTCTTCCAGAACATAGCCATCGACTGTAACATGGTGGCAGCGGTCGGCATAACCGACCAGTTTCTCTGCCGGTAAGGCTCTCAGTTCTGCCAGGGAATTCACACCGAGTTCACCGCGGATTTCCGCTGCTGTGGCAAAACCGTCTTCCAGGCTGCGGAAGGAATGGGCCGGCAACGGGGCGCTGCAGGTCGAGCTTTCGATAATAACCCGGCGGAAAAGACCTTTGGCCAGCGGAGAAGTGCACAGGGCACTGACACAGACACCGCCGGCCGATTCCCCGGCCAGGGTGACATTGTCAGGATCACCGCCGAATGCGGCGATGTTGTCCCTGACCCATTCTAGAGCTTTGATCTGATCGAGCAGCCCGTAGTTGCCGGTGGTATGACTGTTAGATTCTTCCTGAAGTTCAGGATCGGCATAGAAGCCGAAGACACCGAGACGGTAACCCATATTGACGACGATGCAGTCCTTGCGGGCCAGCCCTTCGCCGCTGTAGTCGGCATACCAGGGCTGACCGGTCTGCAATGAGCCGCCGTGTACATAGACCATGACCGGCAGGTCTTTGACATTTCCGGCCGGCTTCCAGATATTCAGATACAGGGCATCCTCGCTGTTGGCATAGCGGGCCGTATCCCCCAGCTTGATCTGATAATCGTGATAGCCGATGATGGCTGCCAGGGTACTGTAAACAGGACCGTTTTCCGGCTGCATGCTCATGGGTGCGAAAGTGTCGCAGACCTTCACCCCCTCCCAGCCATCGGGATCCTGCGGTTCTTTCCATCTCAGGTCACCGACCGGCGGTTTGGCATAGGGAATGCCGGCATAGATCTCCACCTGGCCGTCTTTGGTATACACACCCTGCAGGTCGCCGTCATTTACATGGACGATTTCCGTATACTGCGGATCTTTATAATCCACAGCCGGATAATTCTTCAGGGGTGCCGGGGTCAGCACGGCGGTCACGATCAATGCCGCAAGCAGAGCCAGCCAGGCACCGAGTTTGATGAAAAAGCCGGCCGGCAGTTTCGGCATCAGCCAGGCTGCCAGTATAAAGATAAGAAGTGAGGCGATCCAGCCGGTCCGGTAATTCTGGTTCAGTTCCAGAAAGACAAACCAGAGGACGGCAAATAAGAACAGTATGATCATAAGTCCGATATGTGTCTTTTTCATTGTTTCTCCATGATGTGCCTTGCGACATAGACACCGGATGCCGAAGCGTGCGAGAGTGAATGGGTCACCCCGGAACAGTCACCGATGACGAACAGAGCCGGATATTTCGTTTCCAGATTAGCGTCGACGTCAACTTCCATGTTGTAGAACTTGACTTCCACTCCATACAGCAAGGTATCTTCATTGGCTGTGCCGGGACAGATCTTGTCGAGGGCGTAGATCATTTCAATGATGTCATCCAGCTGCCGCTTGGGAATGACCAGGGAAAGATCACCTGGTGTCGCTTTTAAAGTCGGCCGCAGGAAGCCTTTCTCAATACGGTCTTCGGTTGAGCGCTGGCCGCGCACCAGGTCACCGAAACGCTGCACCAGAACACCGCCGCCCAGCATGTTGGACAGCCGGGCAATGCTTTCACCATACTGGTTTGAGTATTTGAACGGCTTCGTGAAATGGTTGGATACCAGCAATGCGAAGTTGGTATTGTCGGTCAGTTTTTCCGGATCTTCGTAACTGTGGCCATTAACGGTGACAATGCCGTTGGTGTTTTCGGCAACGACGACCCCGTGCGGATTCATACAGAAGGTACGGATCTTGTCCTGGTATTTCCTGGACATGTAGACGATCTTGGATTCATACAGGATATCGGTCAATTCCGAGAAGACTTCCGCCGGCAGTTCCACCCGCACGCCGATGTCTACCCTGTCACTCTTTGTTTCGATATCCAGATGGCTGCACAGGTCTTCCATCCAGCGGGAACCGGAACGGCCGGTGGAGATAATGCAGATGTCACAGGTATAGTCTCTGTCTTTTGTCCTGACAAGATAGCCGCCGTCCGCCGTGTTCACGTCCACCGTGAGTGCCGGCGTGCGAAAATAGAAATCCACCTGGTCTTTCAGATACTCATACAGATTGGCGAGAACGATCTGGTTGACGTCCGTGCCGAGATGGCGGACTTTTGCGGAAAGCAGATGCAGGTCATTCTGCAAAAACTTCTTCTTGGAGATGTTTTCGTTCACATACAGTCTGGTGTTCATACCGCCGTTGATGCAATTGATCTGATCGACATATTCCATCAGTTCAATGGCTTTTTCCTTGCCGATATGTTCATACAGGGTGCCGCCGAATTCGTTGGTGATATTGTACTTGCCGTCACTGTAGGCACCGGCGCCGCCGAAGCCGCACATGATCGAACAGACCGGACAGTGCACGCAGTTTTTGATCTTCTCTCCATCGATCGGACATTTCCGGCCCGGCAGGGCTGTGCCGGATTCAAAGATGGCGATCTTCTTGTTGCTGTTCTTTTTTACAAACTCGTACGCCGCATAAATACCGCCCGGCCCGGCGCCGATAATGATAATGTCATAGTCATGATTCATAGTTTTTCCTCTATCTTTGAACAGATAACAGATCTGTTCTTCATTTTTCCCATCATTATCATACCTTTTTGTAAAGTGGTTTTGCTTTTTTTCGCATATGGTTCTATAATTTTCCATACTGGATGCTTAGCTCAGCTGGGAGAGCGCACCCTTCACAGGGGTGATGTCGCAGGTTCGAGCCCTGTAGCGTCCACCATAAAAACAGAGGATCACGCATCCTCTGTTTTTTTGCCCTTCAGCAGTCCCCTGCCAAGTGGAAAATGATACCCGGCTCAGTCAGGAATGAAATCAAAATCAGTATATTCCGTTCCACAGACGCGGCACATGTACTTGTATGCGAACAGGTCTTCCGGCGGGCATTCAAATCTGTACAGAGGAGTGCCGTCCTTTTTGCAGTAGAGACGAAGCGGTCTGTTGTCATAGTGGTAATGAATGACCGCACAGCCGCCGTCTTCTCCCCAGCAGTCGCTGTCCGGTTCAACTGTCGCGGCCGCCGCTGATGGCTGCCAGTTCATCTTCGGAAAGTTCTTCAATTGAAGCGGAATGAAACAGCTTGATTTCCTTGAATAATTTCGTTGCTTCTTCTTCGTTGCTTTCGAAGCCTAAGCCGTTCAGGATTTCCTGTACTTCTTTCGCGCTGCCGGTCATAGAGATTTTTTCACTTCGTTTCTGTCCATGATTCTTCTCCAAATGATCATTAAAAACGCATTGTTTCTATTACAGGCATACCATGAATTCTGTCATAGGAAATATACAGCCGCTTCCTTATAGACACTTTGATTTTCCATATTCCCCATCAAAATCCGTATTGCCTTTCCTATCTTTGCGGCAAAAACGGTATACTGGACATATCGAGGTATTTAACTATAAGAAAGTCAAGTGATTTTGACTGAAATCTGAGATTTATTCAAAATCCAGCAAAACTTAGAAAATGTTCTTTGAAATCGTGAATAGAGTACAGTTAAAACAACTACATTTGTAGCTTTTTCTACGTAGATGATTATCTTAGATCAAGAGAATTAAGGTAAGCGCTGAATCGCTCAAGCCCGGATTTATTCCACGGTCCATTGACAAACGGGGCCCATCCCCCTGCACCCCCAAAAGCCGCCGCGTTGGCTGAAATAATGTCCTTTGGCAACACGGCTGATCAGTGTGGCAGGGGGCTATCCCATTTATCAATGGCTTTCGCGGCATAAAACCCGTGCCTTCGCTCAGCTCAGATTTGCGGTATCGAACAGGATATCAGAACTGAGAAGCTTGTATATTACGCGGAGAAGTTTGCGTACGCAGTGGCCCTGGGCACACCGATGAGACTTCCCTTGATTACGTTTCTTAGTATAATAGGCTTGGAAGGTCGGATCGTATTTACAGACTGTGAAGATGGCTTGATACAGGGCTTTGCGCAGATACCTTGAACCGTGCTTGGATATGGGCATATGTGCAGCGTCATATTTGCCGGACTGGTGAACAAGAGGCTCCATTCCCGCATAAGATATCAGTTTCGCCGCTTCAGGGAAGTCTTGGATTTTACCGATCTCCGCAAGAATAGTCATTCCTGTTATGTGTGAGATACCGGGAATGGAAATGATAGGAGAATTTAGCTGGTGACTGAATTCTTCTATTTTCTTTTCCAGAACACGTATCTGCTCAGCTCTGGTGTTGATAATG
>CADBEA010000030.1 GCA_902793635.1 uncultured Erysipelotrichaceae bacterium
TTCTGACAAAAAAGTTCAGAAAAAAAACACCCATACTGTTTTCAAGTATGAGTGTCTGCATCATTAACTCAGTACAAACTTAACTTAATGACGTTGCCCAGCCGGGATTCTTTTTTGTTTCGCATACGACCTGCTTCACGTCGTAGGACGGCAGTGAAATACCGGCATTCGCAAATGCCTCTCTGTCCTTAAGACCGGACAATGTCAGTTTCATAAATGATCCTTTCTGTCTGATATTCTGTATTGATCAGTTTATCTCTAATTGATTACTTTCATCGTATCATAAGGACTTCCGTTTTTCTCCTCCCGTCTGAAAAACACCGGTTCATTTCATCACATGCAGGAAGGTAAAACACGCGGTTTTCAGGCACTTTTTCGGAGGCTTTCAATGGACAGGACATCAGCCGTAAATTAGAATAAGGCCATGAATATATATGATCTGTACAGAAATGAAGATGAATATGCAAAACTGAATACGGAAGAGGCGGTCCGCCACCTTTCCGAAGCAATTCAGATTAACACGACCAGTTATATGGACACCGCGAAAATCGACTATGAGGCATTCGACAGACTGCACAGCCGCATCCGGGAATGGTATCCGCATATCATGGCAAATGCCGACTTCCGGCGGATCGATCACAGCCTGCTGATCAGGATCACCGGCAGTGATTCGACCCTGAAACCGGCTCTGTTCATGGCCCATCAGGATGTTGTTCCGGTTGTCAAAGGCACGGAAGAAGACTGGCTTCATGATCCGTTCAGCGGTGATGTCGCCGATGGTTACATCTGGGGCAGAGGCACGCTGGATATCAAGGAGATGCTCATCGGTGAACTGGAAAGTCTGGAATATCTGCTGGCAAACGGCAAACAGTTCCGCCGTACGGTCTATCTCGCGTTCGGCCAGGATGAAGAAGTCATCGGCTCCGGCGCCATTGCCATTGCCCGTTATCTGAAGGAACAGGGTGTCGAACTGGAATTCGTTCTGGATGAAGGCGGCCGCATTGAGAACGGCAAAGCTTACGGGGCTGATATCACAGTCGGCAGTATCGGCATGTATGAAAAAGGCTATGCCGATCTGAAACTGTCCGCGGAGTCTTTCGGTGGCCACAGTTCCAACCCCTTCTACGGCACTTCGCTCGGCGCTCTGGCCCAGGCAATCGCGGCAATTGTTGACCATCCGCTGAAAAACGTTCTGCCCGCCAGTCTCAAAGAGACACTGCGCATCCTGACGCCGTATATCAAGGAAGGTCCTCTGAAAGAAGCCGTCCGGGATATCGACGCCAATGAACAGCAGATCATTGAACACTATCTGTCCCATCCGGAGCTGAACAATCAGATCCACACGACCATTGCCCCGACGATGATCTGTGGCGGATCAGATGCCGGCAACGTCATGCCCCAGCATATGGAAGCAGTCATCAACTTCCGCCTTGCCCCGCAGGACACCGATGCCGGACTGCTGGAACACTGCCGCCAACTGGTTGGCAAAAACGCCCGGCTTGAATTCATTGTCGCCAATGAAGCTTCCAAAGAATCACGCTTTGATACATTGGGATTTCACACCCTGCAGAATGTCCTGTCACACTATTTCAGTGACATCGTCTTCGTTCCGTCCGTCAACACGACAGCGACTGATGCCCGCAGCTACGAAGGCATCTGTGACTGCTGCATGCGCTTCGGTCCTTTCCTCGAAGATGAAGAAATCAAGGCGAAAGGCGTGCACGGCACCAACGAACGTATTTCCGTGCGTGCCTATCTTCAGGGAATCCGCGTTCTGATCCGCATGATGGATGAGACGTGCTAGTCATATTTCTTTCCTTTTATAAAGCTTTTTGATATATATACACCTGTCAGGTAAATACAATATGGATGAAAGAGTACTGCAGATTCTGATCGATTCGTTTATGAAAATTCTGATGGCCGGCATCCGGGTAACCATTCCCCTTGCCGTGCTGTCTTTCTTCTTTGCCCTGATTATTTCCATCGTGGTCGCTGTGATCCAGTATGCGGATATCAAGGGGCTGAAGCAGATTTGCCGCTTCTATATCTGGATCATCCGAGGCACGCCGCTGCTGGTGCAGCTGTACCTGGTATTCTACGGCCTGCCTTCCGTGGGCATTGTGCTGCCGGCCTTCCCTGCCGCGGTGCTGTGCTTCGCGATCAACGAAGGAGCCTACATGGCCGAAAGCATGCGCGCCGCCCTCGAAGCTGTTCCGAAAGGCCAGCTGGAAGCAGGCTACTGCGTCGGTATGAGCTACTGGCAGATCATGCGCAGAATCATTCTGCCGCAGGCCTTCCGCACTGCTTTCCCGTCGCTGTCGAATTCCTTTATCGCCATGATCAAGAGCACTTCGATGGCATCCACCATCACCGTCAGTGAAATGATCCGCCAGACCCAGATCATCAACGGCCGTGTCTATCAGTCACTGGCCCTGTATCTGGAAGTCGGCTTTATCTATCTGATGTTCTGCACCGTTCTGACATGGCTGCAGAGCTACGGTGAGAAGAAACTGAATGCATACGGAGGCGCCAAATGATCGATGTCAGGAATGTAACAAAGACCTTCGAAGATTTCGAGGCTCTGAAAGGTGTCAGCCTGCAGGTGGAAAAAGGCGACGTCGTGGCGATCCTCGGCCCGTCCGGCTCCGGCAAGACGACCCTTCTCAGATGCATCAACTTCCTTGAAATCGCCGACAGCGGCACGATGGTATTCGACGATGAAACATATGACATGCATTCCATCAGTAAAAAGGATATCAGCCGCATCAGACGGAAAACTGCATTCGTCTTTCAGAACTACAATCTGTTCCTGAACAAGACGGTTCTGCAGAACGTGACGGAAGGACTGATCATCGCCCGCAAGGTTCATAAGGAAGAAGCGGAAAAGAAAGCGATCGCCGCTCTTGAAAAAGTCGGCATGGCGGATCGTCTCGACTCCTTCCCGTCCCAGCTTTCCGGCGGTCAGCAGCAACGTGTCGCGATTGCCCGTGCTCTGGCGACAGATCCCGAGATCATCTACTTCGATGAACCGACCAGTGCCCTCGATCCCGAACTGATCGGCGAAGTTCTCGCTGTCATGCGTGATCTGGCAAATGAGGGAATGACGATGCTGGTGGTCACCCACGAAATGAATTTCGCCCGCAACGTTTCCAACAAGGTCATCTTTATGGAAAACGGTCAGGTCATTGAAACATCAGATTCGAAATCATTCTTCGAGAATCCGAAGGAAGAAAGAACAAAACTGTTTATCCAGACCATTCAGTCTGGCCGTGAATAGGAGGAAAAGAAATGAAAAAGACAAGCAAAGCATTACTCGCAGTTGCAATGACAATGTCACTTACAGCCTGCGCCGGCAACACAGCAAAACCTTCCGACGACAATACAGGAACCGCTGAGAAGACAGCCCTGGAAGAAATCAAGGAAAGAGGCTACCTGATCATCGGTACGGAAGGCAACTGGTCCCCGTGGACATACCATGATGAGAAGACAAATGAACTAACCGGTTTCGATGTCGAAGTCGGCAAAGAAATCGCCAAAGCTCTCGGTGTTGAAGCTCGCTTCGAAGAAGCAGCCTGGGAAAGCCTTCTGGCCGGTGTTGACTCAGGACGTTTCGACATCATCTGCAACGGTGTCGGCTACACAGAAGAACGTGCTCTGAGCTATGAGTTCTCCGATCCGTACGTTTACACAAGAAAAGTCCTGATCGTCGCCGCTGACAACGACTCGATCAAGACCTTCGAAGATCTGAACGGTAAAACGACTGCCAACTCTTCCGGTTCGACTTACGCTGCCATCGCTGAAGAATATGGTGCGAAGGTTGAATACATTGATACATTCGGCGAAACGATCACCCTTCTGAACCAGGGAAGAATCGATGCCACCATCAACTCGGAAGTTTCCTATCTGGACTACCTGAGCCAGCATCCGGATGCACCGATCAAGATCGTTGCCCAGAGCGAAGGCGAATCTGTCTGCTACCCTGTCAAGAAGGGTGAGACAGAACTGCGTGACGCTGTCAACGCCGCTCTTGCCGAGCTCCGCTCTTCCGGCAGACTCGCTGAACTTTCCGAACAGTTCTTCGGCGGCGATATCACAAACAAATAATCAGAGCGCATGAAACTGACAGGTCTCCGTACGGAGACCTGTTTTATTATGACTGTCAATAAAAAAGAGGAATATCACACTGATACTCCTCCATGGATGCAATGCTTTATTTACTGTCCAGGATATCCTGCTGGTACTCTTTAGACAGTTCCAGCATGTCGGTGTACAGTCTCCGGAAATAATGGAGAATGTCATCGTCAGTGATCCTCGCACAGTTGCGGGCGATGATTTCCTGTTCCCGGCCGGAATCCAGGATCGGCAGCCGGTTTTCTATTTTATAGTCAATTACATCCTTGACGATATGGAATCTTTTTTCAAATAACACAGCCAGCTGGGCATCGATTTCATCGATCTGCTTTCTGTCTTCTTCCAGTCTGTCAGGCATCGTTTCCTCCTTCATGCTTGCGCATATATGTACGCCTATTATAGTTGAAACTCCAAAAAATGGACAATCAATTCTATTTATCATCTTATCATTGGCTTTTTTATGGTAATATTTTTTTAATATTCAAGAATAGAGAGGTGCAGTATTATGGGCAAAAACTTTGTTTTTATCTCACCAACATTCCCGCCGGAATACTATCAGTTCCCGCTGGCCTGGAAACGGATCGGCGGAACGTCGCTGTGCATCGGCGAAGACAGCTATGATTCACTGCGTCCGGAACTGAAAGAAGCATGCAGCGAATACTATCAGGTCCGCTCCATGCAGGACTATGACGAAATGTATCGTGCTGTCGCCTGGTTCGCACACAAACACGGAAAGATTGACTGGCTGGAAAGCAACAACGAGTTCTGGCTGGAACAGGATGCCCGTCTGCGTACTGATTTCAATATCACGACCGGTGACAAGACGGAAGACATCATGCGCTTCAAATTGAAGTCAAACATGAAGGCCTACTATGAAAGAGCCGGTGTTCCGGTCGCCAGATATCATCTGACGACCACTCTGGAAGAAGGCCAGAAGTTCATTAAGGAAGTCGGCTATCCGGTTATCGTAAAACCGGACAACGGTGTCGGCGCCAATGCCACCTGGAAGATCAGCAATGACGAACAGCTGGCAGACTTCTATACCAGAGATCTGGGAACACAGTACATCATGGAAGAGTTCATTCCCGGATATATTGTTTCCTTCGACGGCATTACCGACCAGGACAACAACATTATCTTCAAGACCAGCCACACCTTCCCGGAGCCGATCATGGATATCGTCAACTCCAAGGAAGAATGCCTGTACTGGAGTGAGAGGAAAATCCCGGAAGATCTCGATAAGATGGGCACAGCCGTCATCAAGTCCTTCGGTATTAAAGGCCGCTTCTTCCACACCGAATACTTCCGCCTGACGGAAGACAAGAAAGGTCTTGGCAAGAAAGGCGATCTCGTAGGTCTCGAAGTCAACATGCGTCCGCCGGGAGGATATACTCCGGATATGATGAACTACGCCAATGACATCAACGTCTATGCCATCTATGCCAACATGGCAATGTTCAACACGGCACCGGAAGAGAGCGACCGTCCGTACAGCGTTGCCTTCACAGGCCGCCGCGATCATCTTTCCTACAAGAACGACGCTTCTGCCGTCTATGCGAAATATGGACAGAAGATCGTCATGCACGGAAGAATGCCGGACCTTCTGGCAGAAGCAATGGGCAACGAATTCTTCATGGCCCGCTTCAAGACGGAAAAGGAAGTCAAAGCCTTCCTGAAATTCATCTTCGAGAAAGCTGGTTAATCAATGAAAACTGCATATTACAAAGAATACTCACATAACCTCGGCCGTGACATGGAATTCAAAGTCTACGGACATGGCGGCAGACCGATGCTGGTCTTCCCCTGCCAGGACGGACGTTTCTATGATTTTGAAGACCGCGGCATGGTCGATGTCGCAAGACCCTACATCGATGAAGGAAGACTGCAGCTGTTCTGCTGTGATTCCGACGATATCAACTCCTGGTCCCGCGTCAATGACTGGGACAACCGCAACCGTATCGAACAGGCGGAACGTTTCTTCCATTACATCTGTGATGAACTCTGCCCGCGTATCTTCGATATCAACGCAGCTGACAACGGCGGCCATTACGCCGACGGCATTCTGACCACGGGCTGTTCGATGGGTGCTTCCCACGCTGTCAACTTCCTGCTCAGAAGACCGGATATCTTCGCCGGCTGTATTGCCATGTCAGGTTCCTATGACGCAAAGCTGTTCTTCGGTGACTACAAGGACGATCTCGTCTATGCCAACTCACCGGTCGACTACATCAACGGCATGGCATACGACCATCCGTATGTCGAAATGTACCGCAACCGCGACATCATCATCGTCTGCGGCAGAGGTGCATGGGAACATCCGATGCAGGAAGACGGCGCCCGCATGAAGGAACTGTTTGAATACAAGGACATTCCGGCCTGGGTCGACTTCTGGGGCAATGACGTCGCTCATGACTGGCCATGGTGGCTCAAGGAATTCCCGTATTATCTCAATTATGTTTGCTGAGCGGATCATTTGATCCGCTTTTCATTTCCCCTTTTTCTGGTAGAATGATTTATACGCGGATATGGTGGAATTGGCAGACACGACAGATTTAGGATCTGTTGCCTCGCGCGTGCAGGTTCGAGTCCTGTTATCCGCACCATAAGAAAATGAGATTCTGTTCTGTTTCTAAGACCGGGATCTCATTTTTTGTTGGCGTTAGATCCTAAGCTCCATTTGACCGGTTTCCGGATAAGCTTACGCGCTTAAGCATGATTCTCTGGAAACAGAAACTGAAGAAACATCATTCATGATTACATGCAGAGAAAAGCTCAGCGGTCCGGTTCTTTGGTTCTTTGTACATGGACAATATGCCGGATGTATATCCGAAAAAAACGTAGAATTCTACAGTTTTGTTGATTATGTTTATGAATTCTGCTTCATGTATGAAGTGAAATTCATGGGTGGATGAAAAGAATTTTAAAAATCGCCATTTAAAAAAATCGACGGCAAAACATATCCGCGCCCACAAAATTTCAGCTATCTATCATTCTTCTTGGCTTGTTGTGTTATACTATAGATGATATTTTGTGGGCATGCCCACATATTATGAGGTAATATAATGATTCCACGTGATAAATATCTGAATCAGTTGATCAAAAGGATGAATAATCGCAAGATCAAGATTGTAACCGGTATCCGCAGATGCGGAAAGTCAGTATTACTGAATGAAATCTTTTATGAATATCTGCTTTCTCAAGGGATTGCAGATGATCATATCATCCGTCTTTCTCTGGAAGATAACATTAATGCGAAATATCGAAATCCTCTGCGGCTTGACGAACATGTCCGCTCACAGATCACCGATTCACTGCCTTACTATGTCCTTCTGGATGAAATACAGAATGTTGTGTCCATCAAAAATCCCTGGATTGATGACAAAGATGCCGCTGACAGGATCGGTTTCCCGGATGTTCTGATGGGACTGATGAAGATCAGAAATGCCGACATATATGTGACCGGCAGCAATTCCAGAATGCTTTCGACCGATGTGGTAACGCAGTTTCGTGACAGAGGAGATGAGATTCACCTGAATCCTTTATCCTTCAGGGAATTCTATGATGCTTTTGGCGGAGCTAAGGAAGACGCCTGGAGGGAGTACTATACCTATGGCGGGCTGCCGAGAGTTCTGGAACTTCAGACACATCAGGAAAAAGCAGATTATCTGATAAATCTGTTTCACAATACCTATATGAAAGATGTGATGGAAAGACATGATATCCGCAATGATGAGAAAGTCCTGGAAGATCTTTTAAATATCATCGCCTCTTCCATCGGTTCCCTCAGTAATCCATCCAGACTTTCTAACACCTTCAAATCCGCAAAACACAAGAATATTTCTTCCGAAGCGATCAGACAGTACCTGAAATATTTTGAAGAAGCGTACCTGATTAAAGAAGCCAAACGATATGACGTCAAAGGAAGAAAATACATTGATACGCCGTTGAAGTACTATTTTACCGATATGGGGCTTCGTAATTCCTGGCTGAATTACAGTCAGCTGGAAGAAAACCATCTCATGGAAAATATCATATATAACGAACTGCTCATGCGTGGTTACTCTGTTGATGTCGGTGTTGTGGAATATCAATATCGCAACAGCGAAAAGAAAAAGACCAAGGTTCAACTGGAAGTGGATTTCATCGCAAGAACTGCCGGAGATACAATATACATCCAGTCTGCACTGCATATCGACTCAGACGAGAAACGGGAACAGGAGATACATTCTCTGAAGCGCATCAATGATTCCTTCCAGAAAATCGTAATTGTAAGGGATCATATCATGCCCTACAAAGATGAAAACGGGATCCGATACATCGGTATCATCGATTTCCTTCTGCAGGACACTATCTAAGATTCCCTGCAGTCTTTTCTATATCTTGTTATAATCTTACGTGCCGAAGCCAAAAAGATCTTACGCGGTGACAGACGATGACATTACGAAAGGTATATCCTTCCCTCACCGGCGCCGCATGGATGGTTATGACAGTTCCATCCGGATAACTCTCATATATCTTCTGATTGCTTCCGAAATAGGTACCGCCGTTCAAATCATAGGTGATGGTCCATGTTTTGATGATCGGACCGGGTCCGGGATCTTCAGTAATCGTCAGTTTGCCGTCTTCCACATTGAAGGTGACATTCTCGAAGTTGGTATCGTTATATCTGAACTGATTCTCAGCCAGACCCATCGGGTATTCACCGGCATCTGTCTTTGTCACACTGGCTTTGCCGGTGAAGACGATCTTTTTCGCATCATACAGCGGACTGTCACACGCTGCCTCATAGTTTTCAGCGGTGTGCTTCTCTCCGTCATGCATGACTTCATCATGCGTCAGACGATGACCTTCCAGATCATAGTAAACGTTCGAAGAATTCCGACTGCCCTGGACAGTAGAAAGTCCGACCGCCCTGAAGAATCTCTGCATTGCTTCTTTGTCTTCGAGCTTTACATGCGGGAAGTGCTGGCTGATGAACGCCAGCAGTTCTTTTGTTTCCTGTGAAGTTCCTCCGGAGACGTCGGCGAGATCTTCAATCTTGATTTCTTTGTTATCTTCCATATCCAACATTCCTTTCTTTAACAACATATACTGCAGCAAGCACTATGCTTTCGCAATCCGCTCCATAAGAAAAAGAGATTCTGAACCTGTAATCAGGAACAAAATCTCTATATCTTGATATATGTTTTAGGAATCAGTCCCAGCGGCTGACCAGCTTATCGACTTCCTTGAGGAACTTTTTCAGTTCGTTGTTTTTCGCGTTTTTGCGCTTTTCAATCAGGCGGATCAGTTTCTGACCCTTTTCCATCAGTTCGTTGTAATACCTGTTCTGACTGTAGGTATCCTGTTCTCTTTCCTGATCTTTACGGATCTCTTCTTTCTTTTCTTCTGTGCTGAGAACCCGGTCCGGTTCTTCCGTGCTTTCATACCTGTTATACAGAAGATCGAAGACATATCCGGAATACGGGGCGGATGCTTCATAGCCGCAGTCATTCTGCAGCTGTTTCGCAAAGTTATCCGCGACGCTGTCTTCGCCATGCACGACAAACACGTTTTTCGGTTTTTCCGGATTGTCTGTCAGCCAGTGAATCAGTCCGTCCCGGTCAGCATGGGCGCTGACGTCCTGCAGTTCGACGATTTCCGCTTCCACATGGATATCTTCCTGAAAGATCCTGACATCCTTTTCACCGTCGACCAGTCTTCTGCCCAATGTGTCTTCCGCCTGATAACCGGCAAAGGCAATGGTGCATTCCGGCCGCCACAGATTGTGCTTGAGATGATGCTTGATACGGCCGCTTGTGCACATACCCGACGCCGAAATGATAACGGACGGTTTGTCACTGGTATTGATCAGTTTTGACTCTTCGACGTCAATGACCATCCGAAGATTCGGGAAGACAAGCGGATGGCCGCCTTCGCGGAGGATCTGCATCGCTTCTTCGTCATAATATCCGAATGTGTTTTCCTCAAAGATCGCCGTTGCTTCCTCCGCCAGAGGACTGTCTACATAGACAAGGAAATCCTTATAGGAAACCATATCGTTCTTCAGGATCTCACGGATAAAATACAGGATCTCCTGGGTCCTTCCCACCGCGAAAGCAGGAATGACGACATTGCCGCCCCGTGCGAATGTCCTATTCATGATATCCGCGAGCTGCTTGACCGGATTGTCGATCTTTTCATGGAGACGGTCGCCGTAAGTGCTCTCGGTAATGACATAGTCCGTCGTTTCTCTAGGCGAAGGATCGTTGACGATTGGCATATTGATATTGCCAAGGTCGCCGGTATATGCCAGGGTTCTTGTCTTTCCGTCTTCCTGCATGGTCAGATAGATGATGGCGCTGCCAAGAATGTGGCCGCCGTCTTCATATCTGGCTGTGACGCCTTCCACCGGGCTGAATGTTTCGCCGTACGGGATGACCTGGAAATACAGCATGGCAATTTCCGCATCCTGCACGGTATAGAGCGGCTTCACCTGCTTGCGGCCGCTTCGTTTTGCTTTCCGGCTGGCCCACTCCGCTTCGGATTCCTGGATATGCGCTGAGTCTTTCAGCATGATATCGCATAACTGTTTTGTGGCATCGGTGCAATAGATCATTCCGTGGAAGCCATCTTTCACCAGTTTCGGCAGCAGGCCGGAATGGTCAATATGGGCATGGGAAAGCAGCACGGCATCGATTTCGGAAGCAGGTACCGGCAGATCCTCATTCACATAGATGTCCCGGCCCTGTTCCAGACCGCAGTCCATCATGATGTATTTGCCGTTTACTTCCAGCACATGGCAGCTTCCCGTCACTTCATGGTCGGCACCGATAAAGTAGAGTTTCATATGTTGTTTACCTCTATGCGGTGATTGTCCGCATTTCCGTTTCTCATTAGATTATACAATGTTGAAAAACAATACGATATTTTTTATTTTGCCTGGTCATTCCCCAGCATGGCTGCCATTTTTGCCATTCGTTTCAATGCCTCGTCCATGGTTTCCTTCTGTCTTGCGAAATGCAGACGGATCAGATGATTGACCGGCTCACGGAAGAAACTGGAGCCCGGTACGGCCGCCACACCGATTTCTCGGATCATCCATTCGCAGAAAGCCAGATCGCTCCAGCCGCTGAACTGTTCCATGGCCAGGAAATCACTGATATCGACCATCACGAAATAGGTTCCCTGCGGTATATTGTGCTTCAGACCGATACGGTCCAGCCCGGCCAGGAAATAATCTCTTTTTTCGGTATACAGCCGGTTCAGATCTTCGTAATATTCTTCCCCAAGCTGCAGTCCGGCGACAGCAGCTTCCTGCAGCGGTGCCGGTGCGCCGACCGTCAGAAAATCATGGACTTTTTTGGCTGCTTCAATGACTTCTTCGGGGCCGACCATATAGCCAAGCCGCCAGCCGGTAGCTGAGAAAGTCTTGGACAGACTGTTGCAGGTAATGGTTCTTTCTGCCATGCCCGGCAGAGATGCCATGACGGTATGGACATGCGGTGCATAAACCATATGTTCATAGACTTCGTCAGTAATGATCCAGGCGTCGTATTTCTTTGCCAGATCAGCGATGACAAGCAGTTCCTCACGGCTGAATACTTTGCCGCAGGGATTGGACGGATTGCATAAAATCAGGGCAATCGCGCCTTCCTGAAACCCCTTCTCGATCAGTGACGGATCAAAATCATAGGCCGGCGGCACAAGCGGTATATAGATCGGTTCAGCTCCCGACAGGATCGCATCGGCCCCATAATTCTCATAGAACGGGGAAAAGATCAGAACCTTGTCATGCGGATTGCACACCGTCATCATCGCGCAGATCATCGCCTCCGTACTGCCGCAGGTAACAATGACCTGGGTGTCCGGATTTGTCGTCAAGCCGGTGGCCTTGTCATATTTTGCCGCAAGAGCGTCACGGAGATTCTTTGCTCCGAAGGTAATGGAATACTGATGCGGTCCTTCATAAGCTGCTTTGCTGAGGGCATCAAGCATAGCCTGCGGCGGATCGAAATCAGGGAAGCCCTGCGACAGATTGATTGCTCCGTATGCATCGCTGATACGGGTCATCCGGCGGATGACGGAATCCGTAAATGTTCCGACTCGTTCACTCAGTTTTTTCATATCACTTACTCCCCTGTTTTCCTTCTTCTTTGTCTGATATTCCCACGCATTGGCCTGACCTGCAATCATTTTGATCACGCCTTCAGAAAAAGGACTCCGCAGAGTCCTTTTGGTAATGATTCATAACCGGATCGATCAGGCTTCCTTGACTTCTTCCGTCTGTTCGTTTTCTTCTTCGTTATGGTCGTTCTGTTCCGTATCCAGTCTCTGACGTTCAACCAGTTCCGCGAAGAAGCCGTTCTGTTCGATCAGTTCGTCATAGGTGCCGTCTTCAAGGATCTTGCCGCCTTCTAGAACAAGAATTCTGTCACAGTGGCGGATCGTGGAAAGACGGTGAGCGATGACGATACGTGTGCACTTCAGGGCATCGAGTGCTTCCGATACCTTCTTCTGTGTCTTGTTGTCCAGAGCGCTTGTCGCTTCGTCAAAGATCAGGATCTTCGGCTTCGGGGCAATCGCACGGGCGATCATGAGACGCTGCTTCTGACCGCCGGAGAAGCCTCCGCCGCCTTCCGCAACCATCGTATGCATGCCCATCGGCATACGGCGGATATCATCGGCGATGCCGGCTGTTTCCGCTGCTTCCCAGGCTTCGTCCATCGTCAGTTGCGGAGCCGCGATTGAGATATTGGAATAGATATCACCGCTGAAGAGACTGCCGTCCTGCGAAACGACGCCGATCTTACGGCGCAGTGAACGCAGATCGATGGTACTGATATCCATGCCGTCATAATAGATGGCACCCTTCTCAGGTTTTTCAAATCCCAGTAGAAGACGGATCAGAGTGGATTTGCCGCAGCCGGTACGACCGACGATGGCAAGATACTCACCGTGCTTGATCTTCAGGGAAAGACCATTAACGATATACGGGGCGTTTTCTTCATAACGGAAGTACACCTGGTTCATTTCAATGTTACCGCGGACATCCGTGATGACACGTTTGTTTTCCGCTGTTTCCGGGATCTCCTTGAGGATCGGCTCAGCCATTTCCAGGGTCGGCTTGATGCCGGCGACATTCAGGACAATGCTGGCCAGGGAACTGAAGGCCGCCATGACCGAACCATATGCGGCATTGAAGGCATAGTATCCGGATGTACCGATTCCGGTTTTAACTGCCAGATAATACAGCAGGATATTGCCGGCCAGAGTAACAGCCGTGGTCAGTACTGAGTTGATCTTCAGGATCATTGGCGGGTTGTACTGATACTGCGCCCGCTCGGCAAACAGTTTCGCCCATCTTGCGAAGGCACGCTTCTCAGCACCCGACAGCTTGATCTTCTGGATACCCGACAGCAATGCGTAACTCATACCGGATTCCTTGGAAGAGATTTCCATCTGCTTGCGTGAGACATTGATCTGGATCAGACCTGTAATCGCGGAAAGTGCGACCGTCACAACGATGATCAGCAGTGACGGGATGACCAGAGTCGGCGCGAAGGAGAAGATCTGGGTCACATACAGCAGTGAGAACAGTGATGTCAGACCGGTCGTGAAGAAACCGTTCATCAGCATGTCACACAACGAGGAGACACTGCTGGTACGCTGGGCCAGTTCACCGGAGGAATATTGCCGGAAGAAACGCGGCGGCAATGACATCAGACGCATCATGACAGCCGCCTGCACAGACGTATTGGTCTTGATCTGGATCCGTGTCATATACAGACTGCGGACGGCCGAGATCAGTAACGAAGTAATATTGACGCTGACGATAAAGATGGCAATGCCGATCAGAGCAGACATGGATCCGCTGTTCAGAACCGGACCGGTCAGGATCCGGTAAAGACGGTTGGCAACCATGCCGATCACTGTCACCAACAGCATCATGCCGGCAACCAGCAGGAAATCGTTGGTGGAAATACAGTCTCTGATATACATCATCAGATCAGTGATACCAAGAGCCCGCAGAGGCAGCGGCCGGTAGAACAGATATGCTTCATCTGAGAACATATCTTCGTTCATTGAGGTGACGACGGTCTTTTTACCGGTTTTGTGCTCGGTAAACCAGTAGCCGCCGAATTCACCCGGCAGTAATGCCACAGCGTGGTCGCCTTCTTTTGTAAAGGCGAGAATGACACCGAAGGAATCCTTATGCCACCCTTTCTCCAGCTTGATCTGCCTCCGCATGATGCCGTGCGGCCGGAAGGCATATTCCAGCTGTTCTTCGAAATCGGTAATGGAGGAAGGAATATCCACCGGTTTCTTGTTGAAATACATCAGGATCTCATCGACTGCGTATTTGGCGATATGACGGCCGCTGTTCAGACGGATCGCTGTATTCGCACCGACTACCGAGGCAGCGACACGCATAAAAGAGTCTTCAAAGACTTCCTGATCAGATATTTTCCGTTGTTTTATTTGTTCATCAAACCAGCCCACAAAGACTCCTTCTTTTATTCATTGACGATCAGGTCGGTATAGTAACCGCCCTTGGCAAACAATTCATCATGAGTTCCGCGTTCCACAACATTGCCGTGATCCAGAACGACGATTTCATCACAGTCACGGATCGTGGAAAGACGATGAGCGACGACGATACAGGTAATGCCTCTCTTTTTGATTGCCTCAACGACTTCATATTCCGTCTTGGCATCGAGGGCGGAAGTTGCCTCATCGAGAATAATAATGGTCGGATCCTGCGCCAGGACTCTGGCAATCTCCAGACGCTGACGCTGGCCGCCGGACATATCCTTGCCGTTTTCTGTCAGTTTATACTGATAGCCGCCGTCTCTGTGCATGATATCATCATGGATCTGGGCGTCACGAGCAGCCATGATCACTTCAAAATCTTCAATGGATTCATCCCACATACGGATGTTGTTGGCAATTGTGTCTTCGTAAATAATGATATCCTGATCGACGACCGCCAGGGATCCGGTGAAGACGCTGCGGTCGATATCGATGATCGGCTTGCCGTCAAAGAGGACTTCGCCGCTCCAAGGCTTGTTCAGACCGCAGATCAGCTTTGTGATAGTGGATTTACCGCAGCCGCTCGATCCGACGAAAGCAATGCGCTGACCCGGTTCCACGCTCATCGAGAAATCCTTGATCAGCGGGTCGGAAAGACGGGAATAACCGAACGTGACATTCTTCATTTCGATCTTGCCGGTCAGTTTCGCATAGCTGGCATTGTCATCGATCGGTTCGTCCTTGAAGTACGGGTCAGACGGATACTGCATGACGTCTTCGACGCGTTCCATGGAAGTCCGCATTTCCTGGATCTGCTGACCGGCATTGATCAGAGTCATGGCCGGTGACATGAAGGACTGCAGGACGCTCTGGAAGGTCATGATCATACCAAGCGTGAAGTTCTGATTCATTGCGTAATAGACACCGAGGAACAGAACCACGTAATTTGACATGGATGACAGGAACGCCGGAATCAGACCAAGGAAGGTATTTGTTTCCGTGAAGTTGACGGATATTTCATTCATTGATGCCTGATAACCGGCCCATCTCTGGAAGTAGCCGTTTTCGGCACCGGCACTCTTGATCGTCTCGATCATACTGATACCGTTCATCGTTGTCGAAGACAGCTTGCCGGCATCTCTGGCCTGGGCCCGCATCAGATTGATACGGCGGTTGGAGATAAAGCGTGACATCAGCAGGTTGAGAACCATCGTGGTGATACCGACCAGGGTCAGCACCACGGAATATCTGATCATGACGACAAGATAGAACACCATCATGACAGTATTCAGCAGCAACGGCGCCAGGGTTCCGACCAGGGTCTGCGCAATCGACGCATTGGTTGCCTGACGGGAAAGCAGGTCACCGACCATGCGCTGCGAGAAGAATTCCATCGGCATCCGCATGATCTTCCACATATAGGACATGGAACCGATGACGGACATCTTGCCGTTGATCTTCAGCGAATAGACGGCTGAGAACCACTGCACGATGATCTGCACGACCGCCAGCATGGCCATAACCGTGATAAACGGCATCAGCCATTCCGGATTGACACCGGTCAGAAGACGGTCCATGAAGATCTGCGTCATGACCGGATTGATGATCGAGAACAGATAGGAGATCGCCGTTGTCAGGGTGACAAAGATGATCGCCGCCTTCGCCCCTTCCAGACGCGACGCCGCGAACGCGAGAACGCTCTTCGGTTTGCCGCCGGGCTCGAAAGACTCACCCGGTTTCATCATCAAAACGATGCCGGTGAAACTCTCGTCGAATTCCTTCATGGAAACCGAGACAGTGCCACGGGCAGGGTCATTTAAAACCGCTTTGTCGCCGCGGAATCCGTCGAGCACGACAAAGTGGTTAAAATTCCAGTGGATAATGCATGGGAACTCGCCTTCATTTTTCAGGCTTTCCGGTTCAAACCGGTAGCCGGCTGCTTCCATACCGTAGTTACGTGCCGCCATCAGGATATTCTTGGCATTTGAGCCGTCTCTTGATACGCCGCAGTCGATACGGACCTGTTCCAGGGGAACCCATTTTCCATAGTACGCGGAAATCATGGCAAGACAGGCAGCGCCGCATTCGAGCGCTTCCATCTGCATGATCACAGGTACTTTGGCCACTCCTTTTGTAACTGGTTGCTTAATCTTATCTGCCATTGATTACTTCTCGTTTCTGATCAGAAAACTGATTGGTGTAATACTTTCGACAACTACATCAGCACGGTATTTTCCATCCGGTACATTCAGCACCGCTTCTCCGATGGCCCGGCCGTATTCATCCATATGCACGGAACTGAGGACGGTCGTATCATCTTCGATTTCCACCGTCATACCTTCCTGAACAAGGCTGGCTCTGTCACCGGTCACAACAACCGTGATGATGCCGTTGTTGGCTTCCGCGACAGCTTCCGCTTTTGTCTCAAGCGTACCGACACTCGCCCAGACGATCAGACCGGCAAGGAAAGCGATCACGGCGCACAGGATTGCCCAGACACCGGGATTCGTAACCCGCAGGTATTTGTTCAGCTCTTCCGGAGAAGATATTCTTTCAACACTTTTTTCTCTGAAAATCTGATTTTCCATAGTTCTGTTTTCTCTCTTATCAGTTATTGTAACGCTTTCATCTCCTTTTTCTCCATAAATACTATTCAGATTCCACATTCCCATTGAAATGAATTCTGATTATTTCGGAAAGATGACGAACAATGTATTACGTTCCGCCCTTCTGTCTGTATTTTCTCTGACAAAAGATATGCTAAAATAAGATAAACAAAAGCGGAAGGAGTAGTCAGATGATCAGAATAGCAATCTGCTGCGGTGAAGGATTCTCTTCAGGCTTTTTGTCCCGTTATCTTTCTGAGAATACGATCAAGGAGCATCTGCAGGACAAAGTATCCTTCATTTTTATCCCTGTTTATCAGTTATATGACCGTCAGGATGAAGTGGATATCGCGATGGTCATGCCGCATATGGAACCGCGCATCAAGGACAAAGGAATCGAATACCGGATTCCCATCTATATCATTCCCTACAAAGTTGTCATCAAACCAACCGTAGCTGAATACCTTGAGGACGCTGAAGACATTCTTGCCCTGGCCAACGGCAGAGGTGGCTTCATCTGTTTCGAGGGAGAAGAACACACAGTATTTGTCTCACGTCTGACCAGTCACCGGCGATGGCTGGCAAACAGGCGTTAACCATATCATCACTTAATCGTTAGATTGGAAAAAGATAATTATGATTTATGTAACCGGAGATATACACGGCTCTATCGACATCCGCAAACTGATGGAGAACGACATTACAAAGCAGATGACAAAAGACGACTATGTCATTATCTGCGGTGATTTCGGACTGGTCTGGAACTTCAAACGTGAAGACCGGAAAGAACGCAAATGGCTCAAATGGCTGAATGAACAGCCCTGGACCACCCTTTTCGCTGACGGCAACCATGAGTGTTTTCCCCGTCTCAACAGTTTCCCGGTGAAAGAGTGGCACGGCGGTCTTGTCCATGAGCTCCGTCCCAAAGTACTGCATATGATGCGCGGTGAAATCTTTGATATCGAAGGCAACAAGATTCTCTTCATGGGCGGTGCCGCCTCCCATGACCGTGGTCCGGCCGTCGGTGACACGAAAGCCGTGATCGGCAAATTCTGGTGGCCGGAAGAAGTGCCGAACGAAGATGAAATGCGCCATGCTTTCCAGAATCTGGCAAAACATGACAATAAGGTAGACTACATCATCACCCACTGCCTGCCGTCCAATCTGCAGTTCTTTGTCAAAAAAGGCCAATACCACGCCGACGCCATCACCCACTGCCTCGAGGCAATCTACCAGGGTGTGGAATTCAAGCACTGGTACTGCGGTCACTACCATTACAACATCGACGTCAACGACCGGGTGACCATCATCTTCTCGCGCATTATCAAGCTTGGCAAAACGATCGCCGATTCGGAAACCATGATGGGTGTGCCGAAATACATGAAGCACGATACCGTGCTGATCAAGATTGACGAAGAGATCCTGATGGGCAAGATCACCCAGGTCATGCCGTGGGGAACCATGTTCAAGCATGACGAGCCGTATTATGACATTGACCTGTTCGACAAGAGCAGGGAAAAACCGCTGGTAACGATCAAAGAGACACAGATACTCGAAAAGAGTTTGGCAGAATAATTGGAGGAGATATGAGAATCATATTTGTCATCGGACCTTCCCTGTCCGGCAAAAGCTTTTATATCGCCAGAGAATTTCCTGACGCGGATGTCATTGACATCGATACCTTTTCCCAGCACGTCATGATGGCGGAAAGCAACGAGGAGATCAGCAAGATCGCCTACAATGCCCAGCTGTACTGCCGGGAAGAAATGCAGAACAAGATCCGTCATATGAAAGACGATGACGTTCTGATTCTGGAACATCAGATGCTGCCAAGGGAAGCACGCGCCTACTACATCGAAGCTGTCCAGTTCGTCACGGACACACCGGTCGAATGCGTCGTCGTACAGCCAAGTGAGAAAATGCTGGACGAACTGCTGAAGAATGAACAGCAGCTGCGCAACTTCTACGAATACGAAAAGAGCAAGTTTGAAATCCCGGATCTGGATGAAGGCTTCAAAACCATCACCTATGTCCGTCCCCTGCCGGAATAACATGCTTATGCAAGACCGTTTGAAAAAAACGGTCTTTTTTATGTTTTCCTGTTGACATATATATCGGCTTACGATATATTGTGATTGCGATATATCGGAGGACGATATAACGGAGGGCAATATATGGCTGACAGTTATGCATTGACAGAAACAACGTATTATATCCTGCTGGCTCTGGTGCAGCCCCGCCACGGCTACGGCATCATGCAGGTCGTGGAGGAGTATTCACAGCGGCGGATCCGGCTGGCGGCGGGAACGCTCTACGGAGCACTGAACGCTCTGGTGGAAAAAGGATGGATCGTCCAGCTCCCGGTGGAAGCGGGAAGCAGGCGTAAGGAATACAGGATCACGGAAGACGGGCTGATGATCCTGCAGGATGAAATTGCCCGTCTGAAAGAACTGGCGGAGAACGGAGAAGCGGTTCTCAGAGGAGAAAAATAATGACAAAGACAGTTTACAGATGGTATTGGGTCTGGGATTTTGAAAAAGAAGAAGAATGGCTGAACGAAATGGCGGAACAGGGCTGGGTGCTGGATGGCGTCGGTTTCTGCACCTACACCTTCCGGCAGTGTGAACCGGGTGAATACACGGTTCGCCTGGAAATGCACAGTCCGGATCCGGAATATATCAGTTTCATGGAAGAAACCGGAGCCGAAAAAGTCGGCCGGCTGTTCCAATGGATCTATTTCCGCAGAAAGACGGAATACGGTGAATTCAACATCTATTCCGATATTGATTCCCGCATCGAGCATCTGCAGAAAATCGCCCGTGTACTGATGATCATCGGTTTTATGAATATCGCCATCGGTCTGCTCAACGCCTTCAATCCAGTCCGGGTGGGTTTCCTGAATCTGCTCTGCGCTGCCCTTCTGATGTACGGACTCGGCCGCATTCACGGCAAGATCGAAGCCCTGGAAAAAGACAGAAGACTGCACGAATAAACTTAAAAATGCATATCTCTGTATCTGTTACAGACGATATGCATTTTTCTTTTATTCAGCGCAGGCTGCGGCCGCCGTCGACAGTGAAGATACTGCCGGTGCAGAGATCCGCGAAGTCTTCCAGGATATGAATCTCGGCTTCGGCGATTTCTTCCGGCCTTGCGATCCAGTCCATCGGGATATTCGCTTTGACATGGGCCACTGCTTCCGGATCGTCGAGCCAGTCGGCATTCATCGGTGAAGACACGGCGCCGATGGCAATGGCGTTGCAGGTGATCCTTCTTTTGCATAATGCCAGAGCGGTTTCCTTTGTCAGCATCGCTTCGCCTGCCTTGGAGGCATCGTAGCCGAACTTGTCCAGTCTTGGCACGTCATGGTGCACGCTGACGACATTTAGAATGGCAGAGCCTTCCGGCATGATCTCCGTGAACAGTTTGGTGCAGATGAACGTTCCGGTCAGATTGACATTGATGACCCGCCGGAAATCCTCGATCGTCGTCTCTTCAAACGGTGCCACTGTCTGTATGCCGGCATTGTTGATCAGAAGATCCACATGACCGAATTTCTCTTTCGCCCGATCGCGGATCGCCCGGATCATTTCCACGTCACTGATGTCGCCACGGCAGGAGATCTCCCTTTCGTCCTCATATTCTTCCGCGCCGGTATCGATAGCGATGACCCGGCAGCCTTTTTCCAGCAGTTTTTCCTTCATAGCCTTGCCAATACCGGCCGCTGCTCCTGTTACGACTGCGATTTTTCCTTCCAGTTTCATATTGATCGCCTACTCATTGTTGCCGCACACCAGCACCAGGATGACCTTCCGGTACTTCAGGATGCGGATCGTTTCCAGAAAGAAGAAACGGGTATTGTTCCGGTTGCCGTCCATCCGGTTCAGCAGTTTTTCCTCATCGACGATTCGGTACGCTTTTTCAAACGGACCGAGTTCGAAGTTCAGCCAATACTGCAGGCCGTCGAGAAGCTGTTTTTCCTCTTTGCCGAACAGTTCCACAAAAGTATCCCTGTCACTATCCGGGCATTCTTCGTATGCCGGCATTTTTTTCATTCTCATATCCTGGATGAATTCCGCTTCGAATTCTTCCGGTGTATAGCAATATGCGTCGACGAACGACGGGCCGATCCATTTTGACATGGAGGAAGCCAGATTCATCAGACCTTTCGCATATTCCTGATATCCGTATATTTCAAGCTTCGTCATGATCATTCTCCTCAAACAGCTGCGGATCAATGAACATGACGACGATCTCACTCAGTTTTTCCTGGCTGTCATAGCCGCAGAACGTGCTGTAGTATCCGTCGCCATAGCCGCTCGCGCAGATGACGATCTCCTCTTCGCTGTCCGGGATCTGCCAGCGGATGAAGTCCCCTTCGTCCCTCTGCAGATCAGGATACTCATCATGACTTGCCTGAAACAGCGGCGCGAAGTATTCATTGTAGAAATTCACGCCGGGATGTTCTTCTTTCCAGGTCCGGAAGAACGCGCGGGCCGCTTCTGCCGCCTTCTCGTCCGCGAAGCAGGCCAGTCCGGCTTCCACCGCGAAGCCCATCAGTCCCTCTTTATGCAGGCCGTTGCGCATATACCAGGTTTCCGCCGGCTGATATGTCACAGCCGGTGTCTCACGGACCGCCAGTTTCATACCGGCGATCCGCACCGAATCATGCGGCATATGAACAATGGCAAGCTGAATGGAATAGGTCCCTTCCGGCACGGTTTCTTCCAGAAGTGTCAGTTCATCTTCGTCCGTCAGCGTGCAGAACGGATCGGCACAGAGAATGTTTCCGGTCGGAAAGCGGACATCTTCAAAGGTAAAGAGCTGTACCTTTTCGCCGGCGAAGACCCGCTGTACGGTTTCCGGATCCGCTTCATCTCTGGACAGGAATTCCAGGTTTCTGGCAAACGCATTCTGCAGAACCGCCTGCCGCTTTCCCGCTTCACTGACTTCCTGAGCGAGTTTCTGCAGTTCTTCATGGCTGAGTCCCCGCAGCAGCACATACTGTCCCTGGATATCCTGCACATAGGAACTGAGTGCCTGGATACTGCCGTAATATGGCAGAACAGCAATGATTTCCTTTTCCTGCAGGCTGCACAAACCAAGCCGGATATCTCTGACTTCCTGGCCTTTGATGCGGAACATACGCTGCGGATCCACCGGCAGGATCGTTTCCGTCCCTTCCGTCAGGGTGAAGTTCATCAGCAGATTCCCGTCCGGTCCCTGATAGACATTGGGCTGTGCCTGATAGGCCAGTTCCCATGGTCCTTTTTCTTTTTCTTCCCGGACAGGTTCTTCTTTTTTCTTTTTCAGAAAATCAAACAGTGCCATTTTCTTCTCCTTTCAGCCAGCCGAAATGTTCGCAGGCTTTCCATATACCGTCATCTCTCGCGTCTGCCGTCACATAAAAGGCGATGTCTTTCAGTTCCTGCACAGCGTTGCCCATGGCGATGCTGAAGGGAATCTTCTCAAACATCCGGATATCATTATACCCGTCGCCGAAGATCACGACATCATCCATCCGGCCACCCAGCAGTTCTGTCAGTCTCCGGATACCTATAAACTTATCAGTCGGTTCAATGCATATATTGTCATCTTCCCAGCGGTTGACGAAGTTCAGATCGAGGGTTTCAATTCTTTCTTCTTCCCCGCGGCTGACCGCCATGAAGATCTTGTAAATGTCCGTTTTGTCAAAACCATCTGTGACCTGCACCGGGATCAGATCGAAGACCAGTTTCTGTCTTGCGCCGATCATCTGCGGCGTCGCATAAAGGACATTGACAGCCGGATCGATCATGACCGCATAGGGTATCTTCTTTTCATCCAGTTCCTCGCACAGTGTTTTCACAAAACCGGGATCGAGCGGATCACAGCCGAGAAACTCATGGTCTTTGACGAGACCGTTGCCGCCGTCGGTCACGGCATGAGGAATGCCGAGGTCTTCCATAAAAGGCCGTACCGTGTAATACTGCCGGCCGGAAGCCAGAACGGTAAGATGGCCGTTTTCCTGCAGAAGACGGATGGCCTCTCTGGCGGAGTCCGGAATGTAAGCATCCAGTCCGTCATGAGTCGTCAATGTGCCGTCGATATCAAAAAAGATGAATTTTCGTTCCATGTATTAATCATAATGGGAAAATCTTTCTCACGCATGTTTTTCGTTTGTAATCAGATGAAAAAGCGCCGATAATAGGTACATATGAGCAAAAAGAAGAAAAAGTTCAAAAAGCAGCCGAAATACCGGTCTCTGAAGGAGAATACCCGGATCGGCTCAGGAAGTGCCGTTGCCGGCCGGGCAGCCATTGTCCAGCCGCAGAACACTCTGGCAGCGAAGACTTTTCCTGTTCATCCTGTCCTGATCCTGAGCGGCTTTCTTTTTTATGACGAACTGCTTCTGAAGATCAGCGCCGGCAATCTGCAGTGGTGGCCGCATCTTCTTCATATCCTGCTTTTTTCGCTGCTCTATGGCATCCTTTTATGGATCCTGACATCCCTGTTCAAGAATCAGAAAACAGGCCGTAATGTACGCATCGTTGCTGTGACGCTGACGGCTGTTCTGTTTCTCGTGAACTATTTTATATACCGCCAGTTCAAGGTTTTCTATGATATCCGGACAGTGACCGCTGGCGCCTCCGACGCGCTCGGTGAATTCCGTGATCTGGCTGTACGTCTTGTTTTCAGCAAGGAAGGGCTGCTGCAGACCCTGCTGTATCTTCTGCCCTGTCTGCTTTATGCAATGTATGGCAAACTCTTTGATACGGAAAAGCGTCCTTCCCGTAAAGGTTATCTGCAAACAGCCGGTGCGTTTGTCACAGCACTGGCGCTGACGGCCGGTTCCCTGTTTATCTATCCTGCTTCCCGGACATCGTATTTTGATCAGTATAACTTCCAGAACAACATTTCATCCTTCGGCCTTCTGACCGCCCTGCGTCTCGATGCCGAAAAAATCGTCTTCAAGCGCGGCAGTTCCTTCAAGCAGGTCAACATGAGTGTTGACAGTGACCGGCAGAATGTCATCGTTCATCAGGCCAACCAGATGGACATCGACTTTGACGCTCTTGCCGCAAATGCATCTTCACTGGAAAGCAGTCTGGATGCCTATGTCAGATCACAGCCGGCTTCTCTGCAGAATGACTATACCGGACTGTTCAAAGACAAGAATCTGATCATGATCACCGCCGAAGCTTTCTCCGGCACGATCATTGACAAGGACCTGACGCCGACCCTGTACCGGCTGGCGACGAAAGGCTTCCGCTTCACCAATTTCATTCAGCCCTCCTCTGCCGGCACGACCGGCGGTGAATATGAGATCCTGTTCGGTATGTTGCCGACAAACGGCGGCAGTTCGCTGAAGAATACCCAGGATTATCACAACCTGATGACGATGGGTGCCCAGCTCGGCAGACTCGGCTATGAAGGCTGGGCTTTCCATAACAACACCTATACGTTCTATGACCGTGACCTGACTCACAACAATCTCGGTTATTCGCATGGTTATATGGGTTATGGAAACGGTATGGAAGCGTATGTGGAAGACCAGTGGCCGCAGAGCGATCTGGAAATGTTCCAGGGAACGATGCCCATGTATCTCGAACAGGACAAGCCGTTCAATGTCTACTATATGACCGTCAGCGGTCATAACGGTTACGATGCCGACAGTAATGCCATGAGCAGAAAGAACTGGGACCGGGTTCAGGATCTTCCCTACTCTGATCCGGTCAAAGGCTATTACGCGGCCAATCTAGAACTGGAAGACGCCATGACTTATATGGTGCAGCAGCTGGAAGAAAAAGGCATCGCCGACGATACTGTCATCGTTCTGTGCGGTGACCACTTCCCCTACGGACTGGACTATGGCGCCGATCTTGGCCAGATGCCGTATCTTTCCGAACTTTACGGTCATGACGTCACGGACTTCCTGGACCGTGATCAGAACCGTCTGATCATCTGGTCCGGATCATTGGAGAAAGAAACTCCGACGACGATCGCCGATCCGGTTTCTTCCCTGGATATCCTGCCGACGCTGTCCAATCTTTTCGGAACCGAATTCGATTCCCGTCTCTTCCCGGGACGTGATGTATTCGCCAAGGAAACGACCCCGCTGGCTTTTGACATTTACTATGACTGGATGACTGACAAGGGAAGCTACAATGCACTGAACGATGAATTCACACCATCCGGTGACAGTGTCGATCAGGCATATATCGATCGGATCAACAGCATTGTGGCGAACAAGATCACTTACTGTGAAGGATTCAATGACACGGATTATTTTGCCCACGTCTTCCCTTCTCTGCTGAATAACGCAGGCAAATGATTTGGTTTACTTGACATTGGGATTATAATGATAACGCACGAAAGAAGGTGGATTTATGACAAAGATTGATGTCGTTTCCGGATTCCTCGGCGCTGGTAAGACAACGCTGATCCAGAAACTGATCAAAGATGTTTTTGCAGGTAAAAATGTAGTATTGGTTGAAAATGAATTTGGTGAGATCGGTATTGACGGCGGTTTCCTTCAGGAAGCCGGCATTGAGGTCACCGAGATCAACAGCGGCTGTATCTGCTGCACCCTGCAGGGTGACTTCCAGGAAGCTCTGAAGCTGGTCGTTGAGAAATATCATCCGGATCATATCGTGATCGAACCATCCGGTGTCGGCAAACTGTCTGACATTCTCAAGATCATCAAATCAGTTGACGGTCTGGAACTGAACAGCTACAGCGCCGTTGTCGATGCAAAGAGATGCCAGATCTATCATAAGAATTTCAAAGAGTTCTTCGATGATCAGATCGCCACGGCTGCCTGTGTGATTCTCTCCAGAACCCAGATGGTTTCTGATGACGTTCTGCAGGCTGATGTCGCGATTATCCGTGAACTGAATCCGGAAGCACGTATCATCACAACCCCGTGGGATGAGCTGACAGGCACAGCCATGATGGAAGCGATGGAAGGTTCTTCCTCCGGTTTCCCGGAAGATCTCGGCGATCTTGAAGATGACGATGACGATGAACATGAACACCACCATCACCACGATGACGACGATGATGACGAACATGAGCACCACCATCACCACCACGATGACGACGATGATGACGAACATGAGCACCATCATCACCACGATGACAACGATGATGACGAACATGAGCACCATCATCACCACGATGACGACGATGATGACGAACATGAGCACTATCATCACCACCATGATGACAAGGATTACAACGAAGGCCTTTCCGAAGGCAACCGCATTTATGTAGGTGAAGACGAGCACGCACATCATCACCATCACCATCATCACCACCATGGTGAACATGACGCGGATGAAGTCTTTGACTCCATCGGTATTGAAACCATTAACAAGTATACGGAAGAAGAAATCCGCACTGCCCTGGATGGTCTTGGTGAGAATATCGTCCGTGCCAAGGGTATTGTTCCGACAGAAGACGGCAGCTGGCTCTTCTTCGATTATGTGCCGGGTGATATCGACATCCGCAAAGGCACAGCCGCTTATACAGGTCTGATTACAGTCATCGGTGAGAAGGTTGATATCGAACTGATGAAGAAACTGTTCAAGGTGCAGTAATGCCGACACCGGTGTATTTATTTACAGGCTTTCTCGATTCCGGCAAGACGACACTGATCAAGGATACTCTGGCGGATCCTTCCTTCATGGAAGGCGTCAGCCGTACTTTGGTCATTGCCATGGAACAGGGTGAAGTAACTTATGACAAAGCCTTTCTGGAATCCCATAACGCCTATGTGGAATATTTTGATTCCGCGGAAGAACTGACCGAAGAAAGAATGCACGAACTGGATACCGTCTACCATCCCGATCAGGTGTTCATTGAATGGAACGGAACCATGCCGGTATCGGAAACGCTGTTCAAAAACGCGCCTTCCTTCTGGCCGCTTGTGCAGATCCTGACAACGGTCGATGCCACCACATTTGACATCTATATCAACGCCATGCGTCAGATGCTGTTTGAACAGCTGCGCTGGTCGGATACCGTCATTGTCAACCGCTGCACGGAGGATACCAACGGTATGGCTCTGCGCGGCAACATCAAAGCCATCAACCGGCGGGCCCAGATCTTCTACGAAGGTGCCTTCGGTGCTCAGGTAACAATGAAGAGCGGTGTTCTGCCTTTTGACATCAACGCTCCGGTCATCGATATCTCGGATGATGATTATGGCCTCTGGTATATGGATGCCATCGAAGATCCGGAAAAATACGACGGCAAGGAAATCATCCTGCGCGGCAAATTTGCCGAACGGATGGAAGGCTACAAGCAGACCTTCGTCCTTGGCAGAAGAGCAATGGTATGCTGTGCGCAGGATACCAGCCTCTGCGGTCTGACTGTGACCGGTGTCAAAATTGAGCAGCTGAATCTCGGCGACTGGGTCGAGGTGCAGGGCAAACTCAAAACGATGACGATGGAAAACGGTGCCAAAACCGTTGTGCTTTATGCCAACAGAGCACAGAGATACGACGGCCCGGCTGACGAATACGTTTATTTCAGTTAAGAGATCGCAAGATCTCTTTTCTTTTGTTCACCCAAAGTTCACATTCACTTCAAAAAACCTTCATGCATATATAGTAGATTTTAGATACCGACAGGAGACAATGCTTACTATGGATGAAGAAAAAATCGAAGTAACAGATGAAGAACCCATCGAGCAGCTTCCGGAAGAAACAGTCCCGGAAGAACCTTCCGGAGAGGTTCCGTTTCCGGAAGACAAGCCTCCACACGGCAGACCGCCGCATGGCAGACCGCCACACGGTGAACCGCCGCACGAAAAACCGCCGCACGGCAGACCTCCGCATGGTCCCCGTCCCCCGATCGGGCCAAAACCGGAAGGTGAATTCCCGCCTCAGGACGGGCAGCTTCCGGAAACGGAAGTTCCTGAAACTGACAGCTTTCCAGATGGAGCTGCCGAACCAGAAACAACTGCTGTGTGAAAAGATGCCTGGTATGTGTCCCCTGCACATACCGGCACTTTTCATTTTGATTCAGAACGCAAATGATCCGCAAAAAAAGATGCCCGCAGGCATCTTTCGTCTTATTACATGAACACTCTGACAAACTTGTTGTCGGCAGTATAGGCTTTCCAGCCGCTGCCCGGTTCCATTTCCTTCATGAAGTTGGTCCACATATCAAGCATCAGGTTGCTCAGCATATAGTCTCTTCTGCCCATCGGGCGCCAGCTTCTGTCCAGTGTTCCGAAGATATACCACAGTTCGGAAGAATGGAAGGCACCTGCATCGTCACCCGGCAGCTGCTTCTTGAAGTAATATACGTAGCATGGCTGCAGCCCTGATACAGTGCGGTTTCCTTGCCGTCCTGATCTTCCTGCTTGAAGAGATCATTGGAAGTGCAGCCGATGATATAGGGAATGTCATGAATGTGGTCACGCTCAATGCATTCATCAAATCCTTCCGTCATGATCCAGCCGTCAATGACCGGTCCAAACGGCAGCCCATCGGCATGTTCTGCCAGCTTCGGCAGGATCGACACCAGTTTCTCAGCCGGAACCTTGCGCATTTCCCGCATATAGGAACAGCCGCATAAATCCATGATCTGACGGCCTGTTACATAGGCGTCATCCGGTGTTCTGTCTTTGGTGAGACCGTTGTTCAGGCCGCCGCCGCTCTGCATGATCGCACCCTGGATCATACCCTGGGTAAGCGGTGAGGAAATCAGTGTCTGAACGCTCATCGCACCGGCCGACTGACCGAAGACGGTAATTCTTTCCGAGTCACCGCCGAAGGCTTCGATGTTTCTTCTGACCCATCTCAGTGCCGCGATCTGATCGAGGATGCCGTAGTTGCCGACACTCTTGTTCGTATCTTCACGGCGCAGGTCTTCGTGCGCGAAGAAGCCGAAGACACCGACACGGTAATTGATCGTGACCAGGATGACATTGCGGCGGGCGAATGCCTCACCGTCAAATTCCATTTCCGAGCCAAAGCCATGATCGAAAGCGCCGCCGTGGATCCAGAAAGCGACCGGATAGCCGCCCGGCTGCTTCTGAGACGGTGCCCAGATATTCAGATACAGGCAGTCCTCACTCTGCTTCGGCAGCGGGAAGGCAGGATCCGTATAGAATTCTTTGCCATAGAATCCCTGTGTCATATCCGGCTGCGGACAGCATGGGCCAAAATGCAGAGCCTCTTTCACACCGTCCCATTTATCCAATGGCTGCGGGGCCTTGAAACGAAGTTCATTGATCGGCGGCTTCGCATAAGGGATGCCGCGGAAGATCATATAACTTCCTTTTTTCTCTCCGGCCAGCAGACCATGTTCAACTTTAACCTGAACTTTTTCCATGATATCAAACCTCCGTAACGACAACGGTATACATGTAAAAATTATACTACAAATTATCCCCCTCTCATGAAAAAAGAGCTCGCTGGCACAAGCTCTCTTCTCTATTCATTGGGAGGGAAAGAAATAACATGTCTTTTTTATGACACTTATAATATACAAAATGGCTGTGTTTAAAAAATGTTTGATTTGTGAAAGTTTTGTGAAACATTACACAGACGGATTTTTGATCGTAATTCCCAGCAGTTTTGTGCATGCCAGAGCCTGTTCTTCGTTCATGGTGACACCTCTGAGATTTTCCGCCTGGATCATGAAACCGTCGATTTTTGAAGTGGAAAAATCCAGCCCGGACAGCTTTGTGCCGATCAGTTCCGCTTCCTGAAAATCACAGCGGCTGATCTCCGTTTTCGTAAATTCACAGTAGCTCAGCGAGCTCTGCACGAAGATACATTCCTGAAGCCGGCACTGTTTCCACTTACTGCCGCCGAATGAGGCGTATCTCGCCTGAGCGCCTGTGAATTCCGCATCCTGCAGGCGGCTGTCAGAAAAGTCCGTGCCCATCATCCGGCACTGCTTCATCTGCACCCTCCGGAAGACAGTTTCACGGAAGTCACAGTTGGAGAAATCGCAGTGGTCAAAGATGCAGTCGACAAACTGACAGCTGCGCATCGCCTCCCGGAATGTGACATTGGTAAATGTACATTCAAAAAAGCTGCTGTCATGAAAAACCTGCGTGCATTCCTCATCTCTGAAAGAGACGCCGTCTGTACGCAGGTCTTTGATTTTATTGATCCTGCCTTCCTGCAGGTCATACGTGATTTTTGGTTCGCTCATGGTTTTCATGAGCATATTTTACTACAGGACGATTTCCGCACAAGCCTTTCCGGCCTTTTCCTGACAGGCTGAGACACAGATCTTGTCCCCTTCATCGGCCTGAACGACCCAGACGACCTTCTTCTTTGCCTTGGCATTGGCGAACGTCGTGATATTGCCGTAGAACGATCCGGTCATGGTCCGGCTGTAGCCGGAAAGATCACCGATTTCCTCGGTCTGTTTGCCAGCCAGCAAAGTGCCGCCTTCAATACTGACAGTGACCGGTTTGTTCACCTTCAGTTTCACTGCTTCATCGGTCAGGTTGGTCGGCAGATAGCCGGGATTGCCTACTACCGCGGTGATTTCATAAATTCCCTTGCCGACTTCCTTTTTCACCAGACTGTCGATCTTGAGCTTTGGCATGGCTTTGGCAAAACGGATATTGAACTTCGTGTCGTTCTCACATTCTTTGACCAGCAGATGTTCCGGCGGATTCTGATGGGTGAACTTGTAATTGAAGCCGCCCAGTTCCACTATTCCGAAGGTCGGATGATCGAATTCCTGCCAGTCACTGAGATACTGCGGGGCATTCTCCTTGACCCATTTCATGCAGGCATTGAAGCGCTCCAGTGCCTTTTCCGGTGTTTCCGTTTCGCTGCTGAACCAGTCATACGGCATGCCGGCTTTTTCGGCGATATTCCAGAATTCCATGGTATAGGAAGGAATACCCTGATTCTGATAGAACCAGTCATCCAGAGCGCCGCTGCTGTAGTTTTCCTGGTCTTTCATGAAAGTGTCGAAGATATTCATCTTTTTATATCCGAGTTCTTCTTCACCCATGGCGGCGATTGCCTTGAGAACCTTGATATCATCGTTTGGCGCACTTGTCGAAGGTCTTGTGCCGGGCGGATAAAGAATGATTCCGCCGCTGGTATGACCGCAGGCTGCACCGCCGATATTCGGATGCGCAAAGACAAAGTCAACGATTGCCTTGGTTTCGGGGTTGCTCAGCGGATACTTGCCGGCACCGGCCTGTCTTGCCTCAGGGAACCAGCCGTACGGGAAGTTTCGATTGAAGTCCAGACCCCAGTCAGCCTTCTTCCGTTTCAGGTTTTCATCCCCGTCATATTCTTCCAATACACCTTCCGGATAGATATCATAGAATTCCCCTTCCGTATCAGAAGGAAGACGGAAAGTCATCAGGGAAGGATCCTTGGGATCTTTCTTCCAGGCACCGTATTCTGTCTTGATACGCATCATGCGGATCACACCGTCCTGATCCAGGTCTTCTTCCTTGATACCGCCCTTTTCCGGCAGATATTCACGGTTGACGGAACGCAGGGTGTACGGTGTGGTGAGATAGGTCTCCGCGCCGTCCGGTGTGACGCGCGGAATGACATAGATCGTTGTCGTATCAAGAAGCTTCGTGACTTCCGGATCAGTTCCGTAATTTGTCACGAGGTAGTCGATCGTATGCATGGCGGTCATGGATGCGGTGACTTCGCCGGCATGGATGTTGCCGTCCAGATACCAGCCCGGTTTGCTGAGAGCTTCACCGGTCTTCTGGTTGGTCAGCGTCACAACATACTGGTTCAGTCCCATTTCAGTCACGCAGTTGACTTCCGTCTGGCAGATGTCAGGATACTCTTTCGCAAAGAATTCCAGACAGTTCTTCAGTTCGTCATATTTGTAGTAATGATCATACTGAAACGTTGTTTTCATAAGCATATCTCCTATAGGATCTGTGAGAGGAATTCCTTTGTTCTTTCGTTCTGCGGATGATCGAAGAGCTGTTCCGGCGTACCTTCTTCCGCAACAATACCGCCGTCAATGAAGAGAACTCTGTCTGCGACATTTCTGGCAAATCCCATCTCATGGGTAACGATGACGCATGTCATGCCGGATTCAGCCAGCTGCTGGATGACTTCCAGAACACCTTTCACCATTTCCGGATCGAGCGCCGACGTCGGTTCGTCAAACAGCATCACGTCCGGATGCATGGCCATGGCTCTGACGATGGCCAAACGCTGTTTCTGACCGCCGGATAGTTTCCGCGGATATTCATTCGCCTTGTCTTCCAGTCCGACTTTCTTCAGAAGTTCCATGGCCTCCGCTTCCGCCTCCGCCTTGGAGATCTTCTTTTCCAGTGTCGGAGCGATCGTGATGTTGTCCATTACCGTCAGATGCGGGAAGACATTGAACTGCTGGAAGACCATGCCGATCTTCTGCCGGTGGATATTCAGGTCGGTGCTTTTGGCATCGAGCACGTTGCCTTCGAAGATGACCTGGCCGCCGGTTGGCTCCTCCAGCATATTCAGGCATCTCAGAAAGGTGCTCTTACCGCCGCCGGAAGGGCCGATGACTGCGACGACTTCACCTCTGTATATTTTTTCACTGATTCCTTTCAAGACCTCCAGATCTCCGAAATTCTTCTTCAGATCAACTGTCTCGATCAGCACTTCATTAAACTCAGTCACTGACACTTAACCTCTTTTCCAGTTTCTGCACCACGTAAGTCAGACCCAGTGTGCAGATCAGATAGATACCGGCAATGATGAACATCGGCTGCCAGGATAGATATTTGTTGGCCAGGATCGTTCTGGTGTACATCAGCTCATACAGCATGAATGTGCCGGCCAGGGATGTTTCCTTGATCATGGCGATATATTCATTGGCCAGGGCCGGCAGGATATTCTTGATCGCCTGCGGCAGGATAATCTTGACCATGGTGTTTTTGGCGGTCATGCCCAGTGATCTTGCGGCTTCTGTCTGGCCCTTGTCGACCGAGTTAATGCCGCCTCTGATAATTTCCGAAACATACGCGCTGGAGTTCATGATCAGAGCGATCAGGACATAGACTTCCTTGGATACACTGTTGAGGGCAGGAATGGCAATCGGCAGGAAGAAGTAGGATATATACATCTGCACCAGCAGCGGTGTACCTCTTAATACATTGACGTAAACGACGGCGATCGCCGACAGGATCTTAGACTTGGAAAGATTCATCAGGGCAATAAGCGCACCCAGCACACTTCCCAGGGATACGGCGATAAATGCATATTTCAGCGTTCCGGCCAGACCTTGCAGGAAGATCGGCCAATACTCCAGCAATACATCAAGAATACTTGGTCCCATCAGCGATCGGCCTTTCTCTTATTTGTTTTCCAGAGCAACGATCTGGTCTTCTACATACATCTGCTGCAGTGAGGAAGCCTGGGCAACGATATGCTTGCCGACGAAGTCTTCCAGAGACTTGTAGTTGTCTGCCTGATCAGCAGGAACGATCAGAGTATGGAAAGCAACGGAGCTGTCACCGACATAACCGGTGGACAGTTCGAATGCTTCAGCTCTGTCTGCTTTCCAGCCGAAGCCGGAGAATGCCATGTCGACTTTGCCTGTGTCAACAGCTGTCAGAACAGCGTTGAAGTCCATCGCTTCGATCTTCAGATCAACGCCGAGGCAGTCAGCCACATACTTGGCAAGCATCATTTCACAACCGTAGATTGTGCCGTTTTCGGTAATGAATTCAGCAGCCGGATAGTCCGGAGATGTTGCGATAACGAGTGTGCCTTTGTCAAGAACGTTCTTGAGAACACCATCAGCCTTGGAAAGATCCAGTTCCGGCTTCTTCAGGTTTGTCGTATCCAGCAGGTATGTATATGTTTCATCGATGGCAGCGTCAGAGAAGACTTCCAGTTTCAGATCGCCGAGTATCTTGTCAGATTCTTCGTCATCCGTGCCAGCCTGTCTCTTCGCCATGGCTGTCCATACTGTGTAATAGGAGTAATCAAAGTTTTCGTCGAACTTCGTTGTCGTGGCAGTGGTAATGCACTGGTTGACTGCTTCGATCAGAGATGTTTCACCCTTCTTGGCAGCTGCGACGTTACCTTCGTAGTCGCCATACATGGTCAGATCGAAGTTGATGCCGCTCATGGCAAACTGACCGTTGGACTGATCGACATAGTTCTGGGCTGTTGTGCCGTCAAGCGCGACAGCGTCGCATTTGCCGGAGGACAGAGCCAGAATAGCCTGATCCAGACTGGTTACCAGTTCCAGTTCGGTTTTGGCTGCGGCTGTACCTCCGCCGTTGTTGGCAGAGCATCCCACACTCAGCAGCATGACTGCAGATAAAGCCATTCCTTTAATTTTCTTATTTAACATTTTCTTTCTCCTCTTTTCTTTCTGTTTGGCAATTCTGTGAATCAATGACTAATGTGTCACACCTCGTCGGACTTTCATCTTTTTACCTCCTCAGGAAAGAAAAAACGCCGTCTCATCCAGAGACGACGTCAATCGCGGTACCACACTGGTTGCCGGACATATCATATCCGGCCTCTCTTGCCTTTAACGCAGGTATACGTTCTTCCCTACTGTCAGTTCAGGAAGACTTCTCCCAGATGCGGTTCTTCTGAAACGTTGCCGCCGGACTTCCACTCTGTTCCGGCTCGCTGTCGGGGCTTTTCAGAATACTCTTCTGTTCCTTGAATATGAATGAATTATAGTTGAATCATTTTCAGCCGTCAAGAAAGTTTTTCATAATTTCTAATGTAAATTGTTTCATTTTGCCAATTCCCGTTATTTGTTCTTTTATCATGTTTCAGGCATTCTCCACTTCATGTTCATCTAAAGTTCATATTTCTCCCTTACTCTGTAAGTGCATCAGAAAACAGATGGTGCAGGAGGCAAAACAGATGAAACAGAACAAATTCCGTAAATACAGTGCCGTATTCCTTACCGGCATCCTGGTGTTCGGCACCGGCTGTTCGACAGCCCGCGCCAAAGAAGAAAACAATACAGCAGTCACTGAAGAACCTATTGAAGAAGTCATCGAAGTCAAACAGACTTTCACACCAGTCACAGCGACAGCGAATACAACATCCGGCGGCATGATCGATGCCACTGATTTATTCACCGACCGTGATCTGCAGCAGAACGCGGATACGAGCGACGCGGTGACATATACATTAAAAGACGGTCAGACAGTAACACTGAACCAGGAAGGTGTCTATGTCTTCACCGGCAGCGCATCCAATGCCCAGATCAGAGTGGAAGCAGCTGATACAGACAAGATCCAGATCGTTCTGGATGGTGTGACGATGACCAATGACAGCACACCGTGCATCTATGTCATCAGTGCTGATAAAGTCTTCGTGACAACAACAGACAGCACCAATACACTGACTGTCACCGGCACCTTTACAGCTGATGGTGAAACGAATACGGACGCGGTCATCTTCTCGCGTGACGACCTTACCATCAATGGTCTTGGCACTCTGAATATCTCTTCCACCGACAATGGTATTGCCGGCAAGGACGATATCAAGATCACCGGCAGCACCATCAATATCGCATGTGCTTCCGATGCCATTGAAGCGAATGACTCCATCCGCATCGCTGACGGAACGGTCAATATCACATCATGCAATGACGGTCTGAAAGCGGAAAACGATGAAGACGATACAACCGGATATATCTATATCTGCGGCGGCAATATCACTGTCAACGCCAGTGACGATGCCATTCACGCCACAACGATCGCCCAGATCGACGGCGGCACATTCGACCTTTCCGGTGCGGAAGCAGTGGAAGGCACTTACCTGCAGTTCAACGGCGGTTCTCTGAATATCTATGCTTCAGATGACGGCATCAATGCCGCATACAAGTCTTCCGCCTATACACCGACCGTTGAGATCAACGGTGGTGACATCACGATCTCCATGGGTCAGGGCGATACTGATGCCATTGACTCCAACGGATATCTCTATGTCAACGGCGGCACACTCGATATCTCTGCCCAGTCACCGTTTGATTATGACATCTACGCCGAATACACCGGCGGCACAATGATCGTCAACGGCACCGAAACGACTCAGATCACCGGCCAGATGATGGGCGGTCCGGGAGGATTCGGCGGTCCAATGGGTGAAGGTGGCTTCGGCGGTCCTGGTGGCGAAGGCGGCTTCGGCGGACAGATGCCGGGCGGTCACTGATACTCAGTTAAACTGACAAAAGGTTCATACCAAAACTAACGGTATGAGCCTTTTTGCATGTCATTAAAAAAAGAATCATGAGATCTTCATGATTCCGGTATGCCGGATGCTGTGCATCAGACATTCTTGATTTCCTTGTTGACAACTTCTTCAGCATTCTTAAGACGGGCTGCCGTCTGTTCTTCCTGCTGCTTTATGCGGGCTTCCAGAGCTGCCTTATCCGCCTGTCTCTGCAGCTCAGCAATTCTTTTTTCTTCTTCCTTGCGGCTGATATAGGACCCCAGCTTAAACGAAGCAATCAGCAGTATAAAGCCGATTAGCACAGCCAGAGCTGCCATCAGGATGGTTTTGATTACGCCTAACGATCCCTGTACAACAGAATTATTCATCAATACATGGAACAGATTCACATTGGATGTATACTGGACAACGATGACAAGCAGTCCGCCCAGGATCAGTATGATTGATAACCACATCAGTATTGTCTTAATCAGTTTCATTGTTTCTCCCCCTTGTGTATGAAGCCACGGTCAATGATGACCCGTACATTCATTGTACAATGGTTTTCATTTTAGCGTAGTGTTTTTATACTCTATGCAAATCAGAATTCAGATACTGGCTGTTCGTTAAGCAGCCGGCGTATTTTCTCTGTTTCTTCTATACTGAGCTGCAGAAAAGCACATGCTTCTTCAAAAGACTTCCCATCTTTCATCAAAAGGTAAATGACGCGCACTCGTTCATTTTCTTCACCTTTTTCAAGCCCGATTTTTTCCCGTTCTCTCAGTTCTTCCTGCCAGTGCATATATTCACTTCTCCCGATAGGATCCAGTCGTGCCAGTTCCACCGATGCGTCAATTTCTCTGACAAACGCATCTTCTGAAATGTGTCCCATCACATATTCCGCAAACGGCTTCAGCTCCGGATAATCATCTTTCTGGCCGCACGCACAGTTGATGTAAATCTTCGCTGTTCCATCCTGCAGTTCTCTGCCGTTTTCAATGCAGAGATTGCAAAATGTGTACATCATCATTTTATCACCGAACGGATCAAACGGGCAGATAAAGACGATGTACTGTGGCTTCAGCTCTTCATAGTCTTCGTTCCTGTTCAGAAATGAAGTGTCAATAACAGACTGATAATATCTGCCTCGTTTTGGTGAAATGCCTCTGTTCAGCACCTGCATTTCTATGGCATAAACAGCTTCGTCGTTTTCACTGTAAACATCAATGCGGATGCCATGGGCAGAAGCGAATTCATCCAGTGTTTTTTCTTTGATGACAACCTTAAGATCTCTGATATTCAGACTTGGAAAGATTCTTTCCAGAAGTTTCTTCATCAATCGTTCATCACTCATGACCTTGGTGAACATGAAATTGTTCTGAATCGTGAGTTCCCGGTATTGTTTCATGCTCTGTTCTCCTTTCATCAGTCTTATTGCCCAACGACCGGAGGTTTCCACAAAAAAAGATGAGAATCAGACTGACTCCCATCTTGTATGAGTTATTTTTTTATTTTGTCGGATCGTTTCCTTCCACGAAGGTGCGGATGTCTTCGCAGAGTTCATGGATATTCTCTTCACCGATATAGATCATATGTCCGGATTTGTATCCCTTTACAAAGACTCTGTCCTTCGGGAGTCCGGCATGATCAAGTGTATGGTAAACAAAACCGAATTCTGTGCAGAGGTCAAACCAGCCATTGGTGAAGAAGACTCTCATGCCGGGTCTTCTGGTCATGGCATTGCGCAGCTGCTGACCAGTCGTGCCCATGGATTCTTCTTTGTCCCAGTTCTTGTAATACATGGTCATGTTGACATAGTTTCTGTCAAGTTTGACACCGAGCTTCGGAAGCAGATCACCGGTCAGTGCCGCATAGAAGTATGCGTCATATCTGTCAGCTGTGGCATCATCCCACAGTCCTTCTTTCTGCTCTACGACTTCCGGTTCCAGCAGAGGTCTTGTCATACGGCCGTCATAACGGGAAACGCCTTTGCCCTGTCTCTTGAGGACTTCCTGACGATAGTCATCATCATCGATCTTCAAGCCATGGCGGACCAGATATTCTCTGGAAACACCTGTATAATAGGTGACCTTTTCAATGACCTTTTCTTTTTCTTCTTCCGGAAGAGCTTCGCCTCTGTAGAGTGCCAGTACGTAGTCTGTATCAGCCCATTTCTTGGCTTCTGCGACGAATTCTTCAACGGTCTGGTCTGTCGGATGGTTATGGTACCAGTTGACGCCTGCATAGGTCGGGAAACCGATGACAGAGGATTCTACCGGCAGGTTCTGACCAAAGTATTTGCCGACTGTGACTGTGTTACCGATAAAGACGATGCCGTCAAACGCAACACCATAGCAGCGTTCTTTGCCGCTGGTGGCAGCGATACCGGCAGCGACTGCGGAACGTGTGCAGCCATAGCTTTCACCGATCAGATATTTCGGGCTCAGAGAACGGTTGTAACGGCGGATCCACGCTTCAATAAAGGTAAGCAGGGCTTCCGCATCCTGTTCAATACCAAGGAAGTTCTTGCCTTCTTCCTCATCGATCAGCATACCGTAACCTGTTCCGACCGGATCAACCAGTACCAGGTCAGCGATGTCCAGCAGGCAGTCCGGATTGTCGATCACTTCATACGGACCAAACGCGCTTGGTCTGTCCGGTTCACCATAGGCAATTCTTCTGGTTCCCAGGAAACCGGCATGGACATACATGGAAGAGCTGCCCGGACCGCCATTGTATCCGAACAGGACCGGACGATTTCTGGTGTCTTCGACATCAGAACGGAAATAGGAATACGAGAAAATAGATGCGATTGGTTTGCCATCTTTGTTATAGAAGACATTGTCCTCACTGACCGTGTGATACGGAATCTCTTTTCCCCTCAGTGTGATCTTGCCTTCTGCCTCAAAGCGGGCCGGCTTGAACTCATCAGCCTTGATTGTTTCAGTTCTGTACATTTCTTTTTTCTCCTTATGCCACTATCATACTCTCATTGATGGAAAAACCAAAACCGTCTGCTTCAAATGCTGTCCCTGTTCCCTCGTATACAAAAAGGACATGCGACGCATGCCCTTAGCCAGCAAAGAATCTTATATCAGTTCATCCTCCGCATGTCTGTTCTTTTTCTTTCTGCCGGAAAGGAACACCCATGCCAACAGGATTGCCAGCATCGGCACGGCAATGACCGGTGCCACGATCTCAGGCCTGAGAACGATGGCTTCCGCAACGACTTTGGAGCCATCCAGTTCATTGTCCACCCGGTGTCCTCTGACCAGCAGGCGGTGTGTATTGATGCCGTACGGCGTACATGTGATCAGTGTACAGTAATCCTTTTCCGGATCGATTGTCAGGGAATCCAGTTCTTCCGGCAATACGATACGGATCTGATCCACTTCATAGGTATAGGTACGATCCAGTACCTGAAGCACAAACGTATCCCCTTCTGTCAGTTTGTCTATATCCGTGAACAGCCTGGCGGAAGGAAGGCCTCTGTGTCCGGAAATCAAGCAATGCGTACCGGCACCGCCGACCGGCAGAGAAGAACCGGCAATATGACCGATGGCAATCTGCAGAACAGTGTCTTCCGTGCCATGATAGATCGGATAACTGATATGAATCTTGGGGATCTGCACATAGCCCATAATACCTGTTCCGGTGACATCCAGAATAGAATTATATGCTCGCGTTTCTTCTTCACTCATTTTAAAGCGATTCTTCTTATCAATCAGAGAAGCATTGTAGTATTCTGCATCCGCGATCATTTTGTCGAATTCACTCTGATCCAGATTGGCCACTGTCTCCACATACGAAGCAATCGCTCTGGACTGATGAAAAGAATTCCACCAGTCAGAAACCGAAGGATAAGCAAGGATAAGAAAACCGATAACCATAATGGTGATCAGCACTCTGTTGGACAGCAGATCGATCTTCTTTCCTTTCATTCTTTACCCTTCTTTCCTTAACAATAATAATACCCGGCATCCCTCATGGGATACCGGGATTATTTACATATTGTTCTTTTTGCTTACTGACGCAAATCAGTTCGCAGCTTTCTTCTTTGTAGCAAGAAGAACACCAGCACCTAAGACCAGAGCAGAACCAATGATATAGAACACTGTTGTACCGATACCACCGGTAGACGGGAGGACAGAACCCTTCTGGTTGATAATCTGGCCAAAGATTTCGCCTGAAACAAGATTGTCAGTTGTTCCATCAATCTTGACAGTTACATTTTCATCACCAGATCCATCCGCTTTCGGACGAGTGAACGAGAATGCGCCACCTTCTGCGCTTGCAGCAAACCCACTCGGGCCGCTGAGAGCCGTAATCTTATAACCATGTGTTGCATCAGTATCAGCTGCGATTGTTGCTGTAATAGTAAATTCGAGGTTATCCATTGTGTTGTAACCATCTGGTGTTGTAGTCTCTTTCAAAATATAGTTGCCATCATCCAGTCCATCGAACACAAAGTTTGTTACACCTGTTTTTTCAGCACCAACTGCATACCAGAATTCAGTATCAGGTTTGCCAAGATTCGCAGCCTGATTCTCACCTTTATCAGTATCAGTCTGTTCTGAAGCATACTGTTTGTACAAAGTGAAACCAGCACCTGTTTTTGCTTCATATCCAGTTTCATCAGATTTCTTAGCAATCTTATCAAAATCAAATTTATATGTGAATACAACAACTTTATCCTTCGGTGTGTTAGCAGTTCCTCCCTGCTCATCATTCGGATTATTGGAGAATTCAGCATACGATTCATTTGGAGTGCCTGGATTTCCAATTTGAGCACTGTCAAGAGTAGCTGTGTAGTAAACAACAACATCTTTTCCAGCAGCTGCTTTATCATTTCCATTCAGTTTTTCAAATTTCACTTCAAATGACTGACCATTTTTTACAACCTGATATTTTCCGTCCTCAGTTCCCTGTCCTGCTAAAACTCCGTCCACATAAACTTCAATAGAACTATCATCAAGTGTCAAACCAGATCCCAGAGTATCGTGTACAGAAAGGAAATAACTGTCGTATTTAGCAAAATCAGAACCAATTTTGGTTGTCAGTCTGAACGGAACTTTGTCACCAAAGTCATAATCAGCATATTTAACCCAACTAGCTTCTGCGACACCTTTAAGATTAGTGAGGTCAATTGTTTTTGTACTGTCACTGTCGTTCACATTCAGCACATCTTTTTTATGTTCTGTTGTTCCAGCTTTAGGAGTAACTGTTGTCGGTCCAACAACTTCACAGACAAATGTACTGAGTGTAGTTGTCTGATCCTCATTAGGATATGTATATTTATCTTTAACGACATAATAACCAGTGAGCACAGTTGTTCCCGTGGAAGTAATCTCAGTACCCTGTCCGGTTACCCACTCGCCAATAACATTGGCGGTAGCCTGTGCAGGATCAGTCTCAGTCTTAGACGCTAAACTCTCAAGATATTCCAGAACAGCCGGTGGAACTGCTTCTCCAGCAACTGCTGTGGTTGTAACATCAACTATATATTTACCACTTGCATCTTTTGTCTTATACGAGATGGAAGAAGCTGCATTTGAACCCCACTTAATATTTGAAAGTGTTTTTCCATCCGCTGCAAGATCACCAGTAAACAGTTGGTACGCAGTATAAGTGTGTCCCTCGACCGGGGTTACTGTAATTGTTGTTTCTGTTGGTTCTGCCCATGCAGTTGTAACAAACAATCCCATTGTCATTACAGCAACTACTACCGCAGCTATTATTCTCTTTATCTGCTTCATTTGTTTATTCCCCTCTTTCTAAACAAAGGTAAAACGTGTTGTTTATTGTACTAATACTGTTGCATATAGAAATATTATAAATCAATCCCTCAACTATTGACCACCTTTCTTTACAGAATTTGGCCAATTCAGTGCATCTTCCATAGGAAGAAGAGGTTCCGGAAAGCATTTTCCCGGCATAAGATTCTGTGAAATACAATGTCACATCCCAATACCTCCTTCTTCGGAAGAAGACAATAGTTCTATTTGTTTTCTCTTTTGATAATGCCTGTATACATACAGTATGGCAGCCATTCCAATCAGGAATCCGCCGCACAACGCAAATGGATTTGTGCCGCTTCCGCCGGTAGACGGCAGTTCATATCCCTCTTCATCATTAGCAATAATGCCATGATCACCAATCTTTGTCGCACCCATCTGACGTTCTGAACCAAGATAGTATTTAGGATTTTGACAGCCGGGTATGCTCTCCTGTTCACTGACATAATAGGTATATTCAATTGTGCCGCTTTCAGTTATGCGTGATGCAGGAATCTCTTCCAGTTTAAATGTATAGGTATTGTCACTATTGGAGATTACTTTCAGTTTCGGCAAAGATGGATCAGTTGCCGCAATTTCCATTCCCGTTTCAGCTGCATCAGTTGCATCAATGGTATATTCCGCATATACAGCCGGTTCAGTATCTGTCGGGCCAACTGACTGCAGGATCGACACAGTAATTGTTTTGTCTTCCGGCCAGACTTTAGTTTCTTCCCCTGTCATATTGCGCCATATTTTGCTGAAGGTGAACTCTGTCATTTCTTCTTCCGGTTTTACAAGTTCGTTTACAAATACAGGATAATGGCCTTCATTGTCAAGGTACTTCAGAGTAACTGTCTTTTCTGTACGTGTATAATTCTGTAATTCTACTCCGTCGACTTTAACTGTCTCAATCACAACCGGATTGTTCATATCTCCCCAGCTGCCGCCTTTAGCACGAATCGTAACAGTTCCGACTCTGGTATGATTACCGTAATACTGGCCTGTACCATATTCAAAATCATATTCTTTCGCTACATTATCAGTTCCTGTGAGGTTTTTCTGTACAGGAACGGTAAATGTCACATAATTATCTGTACGGATTTCTGAATGTGCCGGATCGTATAACGGTTTCAGATAATAAACAGAACTGCTTGTATCAGCTGGAATGAATGTCAGTGTCAGGTATGTATTATCGGCATTCTCAACTGTCTGTGACCATAGTTGTACTGTTACAGTCGTAGTATCCACCGTCGCAATGGCCTGATAGGTATTGCTGTCATATGTGAGAGTTTGGCCTTCCGGTATAGTGCCGGTATATGAATCCGGTCTTTCACCAATCGTGAACGTTGTCGTCTGTTCCAATTCGTTCAGATCGACGATTTGACCGGTGGGGTCCTTAAACACAACAATTCCGTCCGCATCATTTATACCGGTATAGGTTATACCGTCTGTTCCCGAAACTGTGAATGTGAACTCTCCGCCTTTCAGTTCGATTGCTTTCCCATCGGCACCAACAAAGACTTTTCGTGCTGTTAATGTATCTGAATCAGGACTGATCTTTCTGTTTCGGAACAGCGGCGTAGTATTTGTGCCATTGTAAGTAACCCGCCTTACTCTACCACCCTGAACGACAAGGTGAACATTGTAAACTGCCGGGTCGAAAATGACATCATTCATACTCAGATCAGCCACTTCATACAGCCTGTAATCATATTCTCCATCTGTATCAAATATCAGTGTTTCAAATGCAATATTGCCATTGTCATCGTTTGTTGCAGATTTAATGACCCGTCCGGAATTGTCAACCAGCCTGTATGTAAACTGTCCGGCTGTCAGTATTCCGTCAATCAGATCTTTGTGTGCTGTAATTGGTATCCCGGGATCATCTGAATAGGTATTGGTCGCAGTCACAGAACGGTCTTTGATCAGTCTGCCGACACCCTTCGTATTGTCAGAAGTATCACCGCTGAAGGATACTTCACATTTCAAAGGAAGCTCCTTTTCTTCGATTGTGTATTGTGTTCCATAAGGGAGTGCAATCAGCGTTACAGTCTCATCTTTTTTCAGATTGATCATAACCTGTCCGCCGCTGCTCTGCATGGTTTGCTGTTCACCGTCATTGACTGAATAAGAAATGTCCTGATCTTCGATCAAAGATCCGTTTTCATCCTTCAATGTAAAAGTAAACACATATTCCTGTCCGGCTGTTTCCAGACTTTCCGGATCTGTGACACGTTTGGTTAATGTCAGATTATGTGGATCTTTCTGAACATCATAATGGTTAACAACATATACGTATTGACGATAATCATCATTGTAAGAACTGACATTGAAAATCCCTTCAAATTCCGCTTCACTGGTATAAGTGGATTCTCTGGATTCCCATATATAATTCTGTGTCGTATCGTCCCAAACAGAATATGGTCCGGTAAACTCGATCAGATCCAGTGATTCACTGCCTGTGCTCTGGCTGTTGATTTCTGTCAGTTTATGTTCGTTGCCTACTGAGATGGAAGGTGTCTTCCATTCAAAATAAGTATTACCGTCTTCATCAGTTCCAGTCTGCATGTAACCAGTCTGATCATTTGCTCCGGTCGGATCTTTTATAAGAGAAGAATCATCTTCCGGTTTCAAAACCAATGTTGAAATCAGTCGGTCCTGCGTCGTACCGGAAGTACTTTCATTGGTGTATGTCCAGAGTTTCAATGCATAATCCGGATCAATATGATCGTCATCTATTCCAACAAATGTTTTGCGGACAATCTTCTGTTTGAAGGGCTCATCATTTCCCGGGAAGCCGTACCACTCATTGGTTACGGTTACCTTGCCTCTGGCGACAATCCAGCCGCCTCCTTTATTCGCTGCTGTAAAGTCACCCTTAGGTACCAGGAAAATACCGCCGATCTGATTGGTTGCCGTAACGGAAACTGCATCCGGGAAATTCCATATGATCTTATTCCACACATCTCCGTCAGAGGCAGGCGCATTTCTCATCTGGTCTCCTGCCACATAGATATCACCGACCTGAATGCCATTTTCGTCAACAAGTTTGATTTTTGTGTTCTGCGGCGGAGCAACGTTCTGACCGTTGATATTGAATACAACTGTCTGGCCGGGTCGTTTTACGATTGTGAATCCATTCTGCTCACCGCTGATATTAGTAGCATCAAGAACGATTGTCGCGTTTTCTCCATATGGACTGACGTCTACAGAAATCAATCCCTGAGGGAGAACAATGGAAGACTGTTCTGCCAACTGTTCAGCCTGCTTTAACGTATTGGAAATCATGATTTCCACACGGTCTTCAATTTCGTTTTTATTTCTGACAATCGTTTCTTCCGTATTTGCTGAACTGACTTTGTCTTTATCTTCATCTGTGACATAGTAGTTGGCTGGTTTGTCCTGGGTAGACAGAGGCTGTTCGTTATTATTGATATCCGCGATAATATTTGGAACTACATCGATACCGTCCGCGCGATGATTGTAAATTGTACTGTCATTGCTGTTGGAAATATCAATTTTCTTTGTCGCAAAATTCGTATATGACCGAACATTATATTTGACTTCGTCAGCTACAATACCGTAATTAATGGCACGGTCCATAATGCTGTTGACACTGATATTCGTCTGAACATCTGACACTTCCAGAGCAAAGCCAACCTGATGGCTGTCCGGACCAATCGTGATATTGCCGTCCGGCATCTGTGCTGAATAGCCGAAAATATACTGACCGTCTGTATTTACACAGATACATTCTTCAACATTGTTTTTATTCCATTTGCCTTCCGGAAGTGCCTGATTATTCGCTTTATATGCCAGAACAAGTTTATACTGACCTTCCGGTACATTTCCGATAGTGCCGGTGAAATTACCGTCGACAAAATTGATTTTTACACCATATGCTTCACCGTTTCCATTTTGTGAAACCAGATAAGCGTAAACATTGTAGCCAAGGGATTTCATTGTTGTTCCCTGCAATGTTCCGGTCACTTCAACTGCCTGGGAATCTGTAACTTTGATTTCAAATGTCTGCCCATCCTTTAAAACAACCGAAAGACTTTCTTCTGTCGTAAACGGTTTCAGGCTTTGGATCACCCAGTCATTCTCTCCCCAAAGCAGGAATTTGCTGTTTCGGTATACATTGACTAAGGAAGGATCACTGAATGTGACATTCGCCACTTCATTGATAAACGACTCTGCCTCTTCATCATTTGCTGCAATGCCCAGTTCGAGGACAAGCTGCTTAAAGGACATGGCTGTTCCGCCGTCCATGGAGAAGTTATATATCCTGCCATTGACAATGTATTCAAAGTCGACCGTATATACCACCGCATATACAGAGAATGATTCCGCTTCAAAGACAACCGCGTCCTCTGTTGTCTGAATGTCTTCCACTGCCTGGGCTTTTCCGCTGCTGTCTACGTGTACGATAGATACGTCTTCTGCCTGCTTCGGTGCTTCACTCGGTGTAATAACAACCATGATCGGCACTGCCGGCTGTACTTCGTTTCCTTCTCTGTCTATAAAGGAAATATCCACTGCCTGTACTTTTCTGACTTTGCCTTCCACAGCATCCGCTACAGCAGTTTCGATACTGTCATTGTTTACCGGAATAACCGCCATTGTCGTACCTTCCGGGAAGGCTTCTTCAGGAGCCTGCACATTTACATCCAGACCTGCTGTTCTTTCAAAGAACACAAAATCCGCTGTCGGCTCAGTAATGACCACAGGCGCTGTTTCCTGGCTAATTTCTTCTGTTTCATTATCATTGTTGCTGTATGTATCAGTCACAGTATCTGTCTGTGTCTGTTTTTCTTCACTTTCATAAGCTATCGCAAAGAAAGCAGTTCTGTCAGTTTCAAACTTCAATGTCTGTCGGTTTTCATTCGGCCAGTTCTTTTCTACGGTGATTCCATCCAGAATTTCTGTTTCATATTCACCAAGCTGTTCGTCGCTTTCTTCGGCAAATACCACAACCGGGTTCCTGTCATAATCTTTCACTTCTGACTCAATACTGACTTCAACCTTACCTTCAGGCTGGACATTGTTACCGTCCTGATCTTTTATTTTTATCTCAAAAACATCTTCTCTGTCGATTTCTTTATCACTCAGTTTATTGTTTATTGATTCAAACAGCTCCGCTTCGTTTTCTTCATTCTTTACTTCTGCTTCAAGAGTATATCCTTCCGGAAAGATATTCTCTTCTGCTTTGACAACGATTCTGTATTCGGTATCTTCAATGATCTTTTCCAATTCCTTCTCAGATTCGGAAACAGATTCTTCGTTTTCTATATTAGCCGTTTCTTCGGCTGTATCTTCACCTGCTGTCTGATTATTTGTACCAAGAACGATACCGGGATCATCTTCCGCAACATCTGACTCAATCGTAATGGCAGGCAATATTAAAGCATATGTTGTCGCAAATACTACAACACCGGTCAGGAATTTCCGAATCGTATGCTTTTTTCCGCTCACAACTTTTTCCAAAGCGTGATCCAGTTTGTTCATTGCTTGCCCCCCGTCTAAGCAATAATTGTTGAGTGTTTATTTGAATGCTCCGCTCTATTCAACCAGGATTTCCAACAATTCAATGCGCTACTTTCTGCGTAAAGATCAATCATTTTCTGACATTTCTATTTTCCGATGTCAGCAGCGAAATGCGTACAACAAAAAGAAGTTTCCTTTTTCGCCTATTTAAATGGTACTCCCACCAAATATTAGGTGCAAGAAGAAACTATTTGTTCTCTAATCTGTAACTTTTGTAGTCATAGAAAGAAGGCCACCTGTGCTGATCTGCACAGATGGCCATTCTTACTTCTTTTTGTTTACAACAGAATCACTCTGTTATTACTGTTGCATGCTTCTTAACGATAGCTGTACTTCTTCTTCATCAGGAATGCAGCGATTGCCACCAGCATGGATGTAATCATACCTGCTGTCCAGCCAGGAGCACGGTTGTGATCGGAAGTATCCGGTACAACTGTCTTCTTATCTACCATCTTCAGCACCTGTGCTTTCGCAACATTGCCTGTACTGAATGTAATATCTGCAGCTTTCTCGTATCCTGATGGAGCTGTGATTTCCGTCAGAGTATATGTGCTGTTTTCCTTCAGCCCCTTAACTTCATGAGCTGTTCCGTCTGTTGTCCACTGATCAACGATCTTACCATTCTCGTCTTTCACTGCCAGCACAGCACCCTTCAGTGCACTCTTCTTGTCATCTACCTTTTCTACCTTGATATCGATCTTGGCATCAATAATCATATATGCGCCATTTTCGTCTTTATCAAGATCAAGACCAGTGATCGTTCCATCTTTGCCTACAGTGAATTCAATGTTTTCTGCAGAATAGTAACCAACCGGAGCTTCTGTTTCTTTGATCACATAACTCTTTCCGGCTTCCAGATACTCAGAAATATCTTCTTCCGTTCCGTTCTTTGTGGTCCATTCAACAATTGCTGTATCAGACCCCTTTTCATACAGTGCGAAACTTGCGCCTTCAAGTTCTTCTTCATCAGCGTTGTACTTATTGAATCGGACATCGTTGTATGTATTGGTAACTGTTACAGTCTGAATCAGTTCACATCCATCTGCAATAAGCTCACCTTTACCATTATCCTTTACTGCGATCTTTACAGTGTATTCTTTTTCGTCATAAATAATTCCGCCAATCTTTCCTTTGGTTTCCTTCACTGTATAAGTGTAAGTTCCTTCTTTTTCAAATTTGATCTTTCCAAAAGATTTCGTCTGATCAGAATCATTTTTCACAATATCCATTTGCACCATTGTCGGCATTGGTGTGCCATCAGAAGCAGTGACAGTAAATGTAAATTTGTCATCTGTCTTCCATTCGCGGCCTTCTAGCACTTTCTGTACTTTGATTTCACCTTCGCCAGTTGCGGAATAGGTATTCGTGACAATAAGTCCTGCTACATCCTCATAAATAACTTCTGCAGTAAGTTTCTGATTTTCATCAGCAGTTACTTTAATGTTAACAACATGTTCAGAAGTATCATATTTGATACCATCTTTTGTCGGATTCTCAGGAGTAACATCTTTCGGTGTGACTTCTTTTACAGAATACTGATAGTTTCCAGCAGCTTTAAAAGTAATCTCGTCAAATACAGCTGGTTTCTTTTCAGTAGCAGTTGAAGTTAACGAAATAGCTTCTTTACCATCTACAATCGGCATCGGAGCGCCATCGACTGGTGTCAGAACAAAGTCATAGCTTTCGTCTTTATTCCATTTTCTGCCAGTCAATACTTTTGTAACTTCGATATGCGCTGTTGTCTTCTGGTATGTGTTCACTACCGTCAGACTGCTCGCTGTCACAGCTTCCGCCGTCTCACCATATGTCACTGTCGTTTCTCCGTCGTC
>CADBEA010000031.1 GCA_902793635.1 uncultured Erysipelotrichaceae bacterium
CAGATGAGCACAGCCCAAGTCTGCTACACGGCGGCTCGCTAGGCCTTACCGAGAGGGGTTCCCACCCTCTATGAATCGCGCCCCTGCTGGGCGCACTAAACGCCAAATAACCTGTACCTATAAAAACCATAGGTTTTTTGAGACAGTGAGTTCCAGAAGTCCTATGGTTTTTCAGACTTGGAGGTACGAAATGGAGAGAATCACACATGCGATGAGACGGGAGAGATGGAAACAGATCATACAAGAATGCAATAATAGCGGAGCACTGAAGAAAGACTGGCTGAAGGAGCACAATATAAATCCAAAACTGTTCTATAGATGGCAACAGAAGCTGCGCATGGAAATTGGCACTGAACTTGTACTGACTCAGCAGAACATACAGGCTCCGGCACAATTCGAGCCGCTGAATCCGCCTGCTCTTCAGGATAATCTTGTCTGTAATTCTGTCATTGTCCGGTGTGGATCAGTCAGTATAGAAGTCGATGAGAATATCTCTGATGCTTTCCTGCTCAGACTCATGAGGGCAGCTTCAAATGTTTAAAGACGGCCTTGGCATAAAGAAAGCCTATATCGCCTGTGGTTACACCGATCTCAGGTACGGTGTGGACGGCCTGGCTTCCCTTGTACAGTATCAGTTCAATCTGAATCCGTTTGATGAGGGAACGATCTTCCTGTTCTGCGGAAAGAAAGCAGACAGAATCAAAGCACTTCTATGGGAAGGAGATGGATTCCTTCTTCTTTATAAGAGGCTGGCAAACGGCAGATTCCGCTGGCCACGCTCCAAAGAAGAACTGCGTGATATCACGATGGAACAGTACCAGTGGCTGATGACCGGTTTCTCCATTGATCCTTCTATCCGAAAGTCGGATGCACGGTATATAGGGTAAAAAAAGTTTTCCACAACTTTCATCGGAAAAAAGAGCTCCATAAATTGATTCTGAGCGCTTCTGAGTGTCCGGATCTGTCTGAAATCATCGCAGACAGTCCTGGTTCCCAGAGCGCTTTTTATGTGGCCGAACAAACAGGAATAAGAGGATAAACAGCACTTGAAACCCGTGAGATTTCAGGTCAGTTTTCCACACATATGGACCACTTGAAACAGGTTTTTATATGGGGTATACATAAGTCATGAACGAAGTAAACCTGACTGAAAAAGAGCTGCTTGAGATGCCCAAAGAAGACCTCGTCGGAATGGTTTTGGGTATGCAGTCCAGTTTCAATGAAATGAAACGAACAATAGATCTTCTGAGTGAAAAAGTGAATATCATGAATCAGAGGTCCTATGGCAGAAAGTCAGAAGTGGTATCCCCTTTACAACTGGAGCTGGAGCTTGGTCTTAATGAAGCAGAAGCACTGGCGGATCCTGAAGAGAAGGAACCGACACTGGAAGAAGTGGCTCCCCGAAAGAAAAGACCTGTCGGAAAACGTAAGGATGATCTGGAAAAGATCACAGAACATAAAACAATTCCTGTAGAGATACCGGAAGAAGAACTTAACAGCAGATTCGGGGAAGGAAACTGGAAGAGACTTCCCGATCAGATCATTACAAAGCTGGAGCACATCCCTGCTTCTTTCGTTGCGGTCACATATAAAATCGGAGTCTATGCCGCAAAGGATAACCAGACAATCATCAGAGCAGACAAGCCGTCTGAATTGTGGCAGAACAGTATCGCTACCCCTTCACTGGTGGCGTCGATCATGTTCAGTAAATATATCAATGCGGTTCCTTTATACAGACAGGAACAGGCATATGCGGACAATAATGTGAATATCTCCAGAGCGACAATGGCGAACTGGATGATAGCAGCTTCAGAAAAGTATCTGAAATACTACTGTGAAGCCATGCATAAGAAGCTGATTGAGCAGAAGTACCTGCATGCGGATGAGACCAGGGTTGAAGTCTCAAAGGATGGCAGGAAAACAGGAGCTCAGTCATATATGTGGGTATACAGATCCCGGAAGAAGGAAGGAGTTCCGCAGATTGTTCTGTATGATTATCAGAAAACAAGATCAACAGAACATCCGGAGAATTTCCTGAAGGGATTCAAAGGAACATTATCCACGGATGGATATGAGGTATATCACAGGCTGGAGAGAAAGGATCCGGTATGTTTTAAGGTGTGCGGCTGCTGGGTACACGCTAAAAGGAAGTTCACAGAAGTGGTGAAAGCGGATGACAGTAAGCCAAAATACGCATTGGCAAACAAAGCTGTCAAAATGATTTCAAAAATATTCTATGAGAATAAGAAACTGGATGATCTGACAGCAGAGGAAAGACTGGAAGGCCGGCAGAAGAAAATAAAGCCATTGGTGGATGAGTATTTCGCATGGGTGAAAAAGAATCAGAGATATGTGGATCCGGAATCACAGACCGGAAAAGGTTTTACCTATTCCGTGAATCAGGAACAGTACTTAAGGGTCTTCCTGGAAGATCCTGAACTCAGTATGGACAATAATCTTGCGGAGCAGGCTATACGCCCCTTTACACTTGGCAGGAAGAACTGGGTGATGATAGATACGATCAAAGGCGCAGAAGCCAGTGCAGTTCTTTACAGTCTGGCGGAAACATCAAGAGCCAATGGGCTTCGCTCATATGAATACTTCAGGTATCTGCTCACAGAGCTTCCCAAATATATTCATGATTTTGAGACAGAGATCCCTGAATCACTGTTTCCATGGTCAGAAGATTTTCCTAAAGAATTATTCAGATAGTAAACAGCCATATCAGCACTTGGATATCAAAAATCCAAGCTTAGCCGATATGGCTGCTTTTATAAAGGTACAAGTGATTTGGCGTTTACGATATTGCGTGCTTTCAATCTGCTAAATTCAATCGTATTTCGCAGAATATAACGGCAAAAGGAACCTTTTGTTATTTTCATCATGGGATTTCAACACCTTTTAAAGCGGGACATTTGACCGACCTGTTTACGAATTGTTTATGAATTCCGGAACCCCTGCCGTTTTCACTCTCTGCGTATTGTCATTCACTCCGTTTATCAGGTAAACGATTTGAAAGGATCAGGTAACAGAATAATGAATTTGCAATTTGAATACTTTTATGGCAGCGAAGCCGAACAATTTGCTTTTTACAGAATCCCGAAATCCCTCATGACAGATCCGCAGTTTGCCGGTGTCAGTCTTATGGCAAAACTGCTGTATGGTCTGCTGCTCGACAGAACTTATCTCTCAGTGGAAAATGGTTGGTTTGATGACCAGGGACGTGCCTATATTCATTTTTCCATTGAAGATATTGCCCATGAAATGCAATGTGGCAAGACCAAAGCAGTTGCTCTTTTGAATGAACTGGATTCCGTCAAAGGAATCGGTCTGGTAGAAAAGGCCCGGATGGGTCAGGGAAATGCGAGCCGTCTGTATGTGAAGAAGTTTTATTCTTCAGAAGTTCAGAATGTGAAATTCAAGAATTCCGAAAAACGAAATTCAAGAAGTTCAGAATATGAAACTCTAGAGTTTCAGAATATGAAACCTAATAATACTGAAAAAAATAAGACTGAAAGAATAACAAAAGAAAATATACAAAGAAAGTCCTACGGTTCGTATGGCAATGTACTGCTCAGTGATGATGATTACCGGAAACTGACGGAAGAATTTCCTTCCGACTATCAGGACAGAATCGAATCTGTATCTCTTTACTGTGCTTCCCACGGAAAGAAATATAAAGATTTCCTGGCCACCATACGCTCCTGGGCAAGGAAAGATATACCGAAAACTCCAAGCCGGCCACGTGATTACAGTTTTGAGGAAGGAGAATGTCTTTAATGCAGCACATCAATAACTGTCTATTCGGAACTGCCGACCAAATCCCAGCGAGTACTGAAACAGACCTGCTTCGCTGTCCGGTCTGCGGAGAACCACAGCAGACAGTGATCAACTTCAACGGCACAGAGTGCAAAGTACGCTGTATCTGCCGTTGTGAAGAGCAAATGATCGAAGAGGAAGAAGAACGTCTTCTCCGCCGCGAGAAACTGATCAGGATCGAGCAGATGAAGGCTCATGGACTGCAGGATCCATCCCTGTGGGAATATACCTTCGCACATGACAGCGGGGACAATCCACTGATGCCCAAAGCGAGAAAGTATGTTCAGAAATGGGATGAATTCAAGGCAGAAGACATCGGGCTGCTCCTGTTTGGAAATGTCGGCACAGGCAAATCTTTCTTTGCCGGATGCATAGCCAATGCCCTTCTTGATCAGGGAATACCGGTATTGATGACAAGCTTTCCTAAGATACTGAATACACTCGGAACCCTTTACAGCGATGAAAGGAATACGTATATCAGCAGTCTCAACGAATATGACCTTCTCATCATCGATGATCTTGGATCAGAGCGTGAGACAGATTATGCACTGGAACAGATTTACAGCGTCATAGACGCCCGTTACAGAAGCCGTAAGCCACTAATAATCACGACAAACCTTTCCCTGCAGGAGATGAAAAACTACGCTTACGGCAATGATCTTCGCTATGCCAGGATCTATGACAGAGTCCTTGAAAAGTGTCAGCCAATCGCTTTTACAGGTAAGAATTACAGACGCTCTAATGCAAAAGATGCATACCGGAAAGCTGCTAGACTGCTATGGGAATAGAACCTGAAGGATCTGACGGTGTAAGTTTTCGCAAGCAACGTATCTGGCATGCCATATACAGATAATTCAGGGATTTTCCCTGAGACCCACTATTGCAAAGGAGGTAAATGAATACCATGGCAAAGAGAAAACGAGGAAGAATGGTCTGCTGCAGAATGAATGAAGCAGAGTTTCACAAGTTTGATCAGCTTGCCAGAGAAGCCGGTATTCCCAAAGAGGTTTATATCCGCAACCTGCTGAACGGACTGATTCTGAAACCGGCCCCGAAAGAAGAACTGGTCGAAGTGATCCGACAGCTTCGCCGGATTGGAAATAACATTAACCAGCTTTCTGCTGCAGCTAATCGTAACGGGCATATGGATACCCCTCTTTACAAAGAAAACTATGCTCTGTTGCAAAAAGAAATCAATGAGATTAAGGGGCTCATACAGGACCCTATCGAACTGAAAGAGGAATACCCATGCCGATAACCAGCATCTGGCCGATCAAAGGCAGCTATGTTCAAGCACTCAGTTATATTGCCAATCCCATGAAAACGGAAGCGAAAGACGGTATCGTCGCAGAACTTGAAGATGTCCTTGATTACGTCAGCAACGGCGAAAAGACCAACCAGAAATACTATGTCACCGGGATCAACTGTGACCCGGACAGTGCCACGGAGTCTTTCCGTAAAACTAAGATGGCCTTTGACAAGCCTGATGGTGTACTCGCCTTCCATGCCATCCAGTCATTCAAGCCCGGTGAAGTCAATGCAGCATTGACACATCAGATCGGCGTGGAACTTGCCGCAAAGATGTGGGGTGATAAGTTTGAAGTTGTTGTCTGCACGCATCTGGATAAAGATCATCCGCATAATCATTTCGTTGTCAATTCTGTTTCCTGGGTAGACGGAAAGAAGTTTGATAACAGCAGAAAAGATTATCAGAGATTCTCTTCCCTCTCCGATGATCTTGCAAGACAGTATGGGCTCAGTGTGATAGATAAGCCTCAGGGAAAAAGCAGACACTATGCCGAGTGGAAATCTGATCAGGAATACAAGCCGACAATACGATCAATGATCAAGGAAGATATTGATTATGTGATTTCCGAATCGGAAAGCTTCAAAGAGTTTGAAATCAATCTGCGGAAACTGGGATATGAGATCAAGCGTGGAAAGTATCTTGCGGTAAAAGCGCCCGGCGGCAAGAGATTCATACGCTTATATAAGCTTTCTGCTGTTGAAGACTATTCAGAAGAAACAATCAAAGAGAAAATCCTGAATAATTCTGCTGTGCATTTTAAAACGTTTTATATTACTGAAATACCTGCAGCTGTTACCATTGCCGGCAAAACAAAAGAAACAGCGAAGCTGAAAGGCTTTCAGGCATTATATGTAAAGTACATGTTTCAGATGGGAATCCTTCCTGAGCATAAAACCAGGAATCAGAGAGTGCCCTTCTCCATGAAACAGGATCTGAAGCATCTGGATGCTATTACAGAACAGGTTTCGTACCTGTTCAAGCATGAAATTATAGATATTGAATCCCTGTCTTCGCGGTTAGCACAGTTAACGAATGAAAAAGCACAGCTGACTTGTAAAATCAGAAATCTCTGCAAGCTGATCAGGCAGTCTGATGATCCCGTTAATATTGAAAAGCTGCAGTCAGACCGCGAAACCACGCAGAAAACTCTTAAGCAGATCCGGAAGGAAATCCGGCTATGTGAAAACATACAGAAAAGATCAGAAGCGTTGGAAACAATGCGTGACCGGACAGGCGGCACCATTGCTAAGGAAGAAGAGCGTTACCGGTAATCAAGCAGTGAGTTTTCCATTCAATTACAGACTGTGTCCGACAATGAAACTGCATACAGAAGATCCTGGGTAACGGGATCTTTACTATTTCATCACATTGAAAAACAGGGAAAGAAATGCTACTTAAAAGCCACAAAGAAATGGGCTGGTCGAAAGACCCGGGTCCACATAACCGGCGGGTAAGACACCCGCCATTTGTTTTAAGGAGCACTAAAGTGGCAAAAGAGTTAAGCGTGTTTGTTGATGAATCCGGTGATTGGGGTGAATATGATTACCATCCTCTCTGTATATTTCTGTCCGGCTCAGTCAGGATTCAGAATCTTTTCCAGAGGAACGGCCGCGGCCATTTCCTTTCCTCCTTCTGTATTGGGATGCAGGCCATCCAGATGGAACCCGGATTTCAGTCTGCCGTTCTCATCTTTGCCAATTGTTTCAAAATCAATAACACCGTCTGCCTCCGAAGAGTTTCTGATCCAGGTATTGATTTGAATGCGCAGTGGCTCGGAAAGATTGAACCATGCGAGAAATTCTTATGGGTTAATTTCACCACAAAAAGCCGCTTGGGAATATACAAAGAGAATAGCAGACCTGCATCTGCAAAGTATGCGTAACGATCAGCCGGTATCTTTATATGAGAGAAGATCGGTCAATGGGATCTTTACTGTCCGGCTGTTCTGCCGGGACTCCCGCCCCGATGCTGTCAGGCTGAGCCGGCTGTTCCGGGCAGTATCCCATACAGCAGGCGAAAACAGCCCCGTGTAATCATCACTTACCGGACTGTTTTTCAATTTTATGTCTTTTGGAAGCGTGTTACTGTCCGCACACAAGCAGATGTTCTTCTTTCATGTCGTAATAGAGCCGGAGACCCTTTCCTTCGGTCTCGTAAACACGCAGGATCCCTTTGATCTCATCAGGCAGATGCGTGATCTCTGCAGTTGTTTCCGGATACCGGCCAAGCATCTGCGGACAGAAGCAGATCGTACTATCCTTTTCAAAAACAGCAGTATAGAATATGCCCGATTCTACGAGATCCTGGAAAATATGCGATCCGTAGCTCAGCTCCGGAATGTATCCGGCTTTGGATTCCGACAATTCCGCAATGGCGGAAAACTCGCTGATATCATCAAAAGCCGAAGGTACGCCGAGTTCCGGCGAAGATGTGCAGATCCTTCCAGGAGTCAGCAGAAGAAGGTGCTTTCCTTTTCCCCTGTAGTGCCAGTTGACTTCCGCCAGTGCGTTCTTGATCTCATACTTCCGTTTGTAGGGCATGTTATAGTAGGCAGCCGGCTCGATCATTACAACGCAGTCGATATCGATCTGCCTTGAAAATCCCATGGAAACGCCTCTGGTCTCCAGAAGCACATCCTCTTTCGGCGTGCCCGCAGGCACTTCGACACGATCACCCTCCTCGCTCAGCTGCAGCGGCCTGCACTGCAGAAGATCGATCACATAACTGCCGCCGGGGGCGAAATTGATCGTATATTCGGTATCCACCGGATATTCATAGTGTTTCTGAAGCAGATTCAGGATGTCTTTCATATCCTGCATCAGGGCTTTGTTCCTTGTCAGCCCGTCGCATGAGATATACAGCACCTCTCTGCGCATTCCGAGCTCGCGGAAAAAGGTCTCCGTCTGATAATCATGGGTATACATCAGGTTTTTCAGAAAAGAAGGAATCTGTCCGGCCAGTTCCACGGCATCGAAGCCTTTGACGTCGTTGGTCTCGGAACTGACTGCATCAACGATCTGCTGGGAGTATTCCAGCCTGTCCCCGGTTCCGGAGCTGATGAAACGGGATGGGGAATCAAGGGATACCAGTCTTGGATAAGACCCCGTCCTGCGGTCAACAGCTGCGGTCCCAAGCCCCATGACCAGCCTCAGCATTCCCTCTTCCGGTCTTTGTGTTCCCAGACGATAAGGACTCGCGGAATATCCTACGCCGGCTGCACACGGCATAAAGAAATCCGTATAACGGGAACCGGAGACCCGCTGGACAAGGATCGCCATCTGCTCATCCCGTTTGTGCAGATTGCGACGCCTGCGGTAATCCAGGGCAGCCAGGCTCATAGTGCTGGCATAGACTGTACGCACAGCCTTTTCAAATCTCCGGAGGCGCTCTTCCGGCGTTCCCGTATTTCCGCAGAAAACGGATTCATATTTTCCCGCAAAGGCGTTCCCGAAACCGTCCTCAAGAATGGAGCTGGAACGCACAATGATCGGATCATTGCCGTAATAATCAAGGACCCTGAGAAACTCCGCTTCGATCTTCGCGCTGAATCTTCCTCCCATGATCTTTTCCGCAAAGAGTTTTGCCAGGGTGAAATAGCCCTCTTCCGTACGCTGGCTGATACGCATATTCCAGAAGCCGTTATCCACGATATAGGAATAAAACACATCTGAACCGATATAGAAGGAATCATGCGGTTCCAGCCTTTCAAAGATATCCGGCCGATGGTTTTCCACGATCTTTCTGGCCAGCAGCATCCCGCAAGCCTTGCCGCCGATCATACCGGTGCCGATCATGCGGGAATGCACCTCAAAATAATCTTCGGGCGTGAAGTTGGCTTTGATCAGCGTGCGCATCTTTTCATCCCTGCTCAGCATGATATTGCACATGCGGCTGCACTGTTCCGTGATATCGATCCCGTTTTCATGCAGAAGCCTGGCATTTGTGAAGAAGCGCTCCCAGCTGTCCGTATTCCGGCTGGAGGCATGGGTGGTCTCCCGGTTCATAAGTCCGTAAAAATGACTGATCTCGGTTCCTTCCGACAGCATCCGAAAACTGAAATCTTCCCTGCTTAAACGATATGGCTGAAACATCGTCTGCGAATAGCGGTTCCATACCTTCATCGGCCTGACATACATATCCGTTTTGTCCGTGTAGACATCCAGAAACAGCTGTGTCGTATCGCGTATAGTCGCAATGGCGTCAAAGGAATGCTTGCCGCGGATGATCGGAAAGTAAGCGACCGTATCCAGGATGAACAGAAACGGACAGGTCAGATGGAAAAAGTTCCCCATCATGAGATCGGTCGACCAGGCCTGTTCAAGTTCGGAAAGACAGTCGAAAACATAGAAAGCGTCATATCCTTCTTTCTCGATCAGATTGTGAATATTCACGGTGAAGGTTTCAAAGCGGTGAGAAAGGTCGACGCTGATAATGCGCAGTCCTTCCCGTTCCGTAAGGATCGGCTCATGTTTTGCGAAGCGTATATAGATGAGATTGCGGTGATCTTTGACCGCCTGCTGCGCAAATCTTTCGGCGATCGGCCTGAATTCATCAAGTGACGGCACCTGCCAGACCACATTGTCGCCCAGGCGGATATTCTGAAGCGCGTCATCCATCATAGGGATGCCTGATCTGATTCTGTCAAAAGCTGCCATATCCTGTTCCTCCGTATGTACTGAAACGATTATCCGATAAGCAAAAAGGCGCCCAGACCAACTGAGAACGCCCTTGTTCATCAATACCCCAGGCAGAACATGCCTGCATATATATACACTTAATGTAGAACAGTTCACACATGTTTGCAAGCACTCCGCTTACGCAGACAGCGCTGCCGGCCGATATGTACCTGCAGGCCGGACTCACAGACTGTACCGGCGTGAGAATGCGACTGGTCTGACTGCACCTGCACCTGACATGTTACTAACTGAATACGGTCAAATGCAGTACGCTTATCTTATATAATAATGTGAAAGGCATACCGGCATAGCGCGGTATAGGCAATGATTTCAGTATCACTTGTGGTATGGAAAATTGCGCCTGAGAGTTCCAGGCGGTCACGCAGTTTTGCGGCATTGGCCAAGTTGCCGTTATGTGCCAGCGCCATTCTGCCTTTCTGGTGATTGACCAGAAGCGGCTGCACGTTGGCTGCGCCATTGCCACCGGTTGTCGCGTAGCGGACATGCCCTATTGCCATACTTCCCAAAGGGAAAGCACAGAGCGCCTGTTCATGAAAGACCTCCGAAACAAGTCCCGGTGCTTTATGAGAAACAAAGGTTCCGTCATCATTGACGACAATCCCGCAGCCTTCCTGTCCCCTGTGCTGCAGAGCATAGAGGCTTGTGCAGACAGTCCTGCTGACGTCGGCAGGCTGCTTTGTGAACACGCCGAAAACGCCGCACTCTTCATGAATACTCATCCTGAAACCTCTATGATCAGATCAGGTTGGTATAGCCCATCAGCCATTCATCCACTTTCCTGGCACATTCAAGGCCTTCCCTGATTGCCCAGACAACAAGCGAAGCGCCTCTGTGCATGTCGCCGCAGCTGAAGACTGCGGGCACGTTTGTCTGATATGAGCCTTCCGCTGAAGCGACTGTATTGCGCTTTGTCAGCTCTATACCTGCCGAAAGCGGCAGGCCGGGTTCACAGCCGGTAAAGCCGGCGGCGATGATCAGAAGATCGCAGGGAATTGTTTCTCTTTCCTCACTGATGACAGGTCTGCCGTCTTCAAAATGAATGTCCGCAATCTCAACCGCTTTCAGTCTGTTTTCTTCTTTGATCAGGGTTGTCACAGTCTTTGAAAAGACTCTTGGATCATGACCAAAGACATGGATTGCCTCTTCCTGGCCGTAATCGGTTTTCAGAACCTTCGGCCATTCGGGCCATGGATTGTCATCCCTTCTTTCTACCGGCGGTGCGGGCATCATTTCGATCTGGGTAACCGAAGCGCATTTCTGACGGATGGCAGTCGCGACGCAATCGTTTCCTGTATCGCCGCCGCCGAGGATGACCACATTCTTTCCTTCCGCGCTGACTGCGGGCAGAGATGGAATATGACGTGTTGTTTCAGAGAGATAGTCAACCGCTTTGATCACGCCACCGGTTTCTTCAATGCCTTCCACCGCCGGCATGCGCGCCTGTCTGGCGCCGCAGGCAAGGATGACGGCGTCATACTGCTGCAGCAGCTGATCCATGGAAATATCCTGGCCGACAGCGGTACTTGTCACAAATGTCACGCCTTCCGCCGCCATCAGTTCAGTTCTGCGCTGAATGACTTTCTTGTCGAGCTTCATATTGGGAATGCCGTACATTAACAGCCCGCCGGGATTTTCATCCCGTTCATAGACGGTCACATGATGGCTGCGGATGTTTAAGCGGTACGCCGCCGCAAGACCTGCCGGGCCGCTGCCGACAACAGCCACTTTCTTTTCAGAGCGTACCGGAATGTCGGCAGGTGTGATCAGATTCTGCGCGAAGCCGGTTTCAGCCAGCCAGCGTTCATTGTCGCGGATGGTTACCGGATCGCCGTCACAGCCATTGATGCAGGCTTTTTCACACAACGCCGGACACACCCTGCCGGTGAATTCAGGAAAGGGATTCATTTTGAGCAGCCGGTGAAGAGCGTGCTCATCATGACCGCGGTAAATATGATCGTTCCATTCAGGAATCAGGTTGTGAAGCGGACAGCCGGTTACCATGCCGTTCAGCTTAATGGCTGACTGGCAGTAAGGTACGCCGCAGTTCATGCAACGGGCTGCCTGTTTCCGCCGGTTTTCAGGACCGGATGAGACACGGATCTCATCGTAGTCCTGAATTCTTGCCTCACAGGCACGCTCACCGTCTTCATGTCTCTGATAAAGAAGGAATCCGTCCGGTTTTCCCATTATTCACCTCCCGCAGCGCGTGTCAGGTCCGAGAAAGCGGCCATTTCCGCGTTCTCCCTGCTGATGCCCTGTTCTTCGTAATAAGAGATTCTTTCGACCATGGCCTGGTATGGGGCCGCGATGATTTTCTTGAAATGCGGCAGCCATTCCTCTTCATTGTCAAGAATTGCCCTGGCCTTGGGGGATCCTGTTTCCCTGTAATAGTCTTCCAGGATTTCCCTGAGCTGATGAATGTCGTATTTTTCCGTCACTTCTTTCAGCACGAGTGAACCGGGACTGATATGGCGGTAGAGGCTGTGGTGTTCATCAAGAACATAGGCGATTCCCCCGCTCATGCCGGCCGCGAAGTTCTTACCGGTTTCACCCAGGATGACGGCAATACCGCCGGTCATGTATTCAAGACCATGGTCACCACATCCTTCGCAGACCGCCCTGGCGCCACTGTTGCGGACACAGAAGCGCTCGCCCGCGATGCCGGCAAAATAGGCGGTTCCGCCTGTCGCGCCATACAGTGCCACGTTGCCGGTGATGATGTTCTGATCCCAGGCAAAACCGGCTTCTTTCTTCGGCCTGATGATGATCTTTCCGCCGGAGAGGCCCTTGCCGACATAGTCGTTGGCATCGCCATACAGGCGCAGCGTCAGTCCGGTTGGAATGAAAGCACCGAATGACTGGCCGGCCGAGCCGGTGCATCTGACAACCCATGTGTCATCGGGACTCTTTGTTTTCACGGTGCGCACAATTTCCGATCCAAGAAGTGTGCCGGCCGTGCGGTCCCAAGCGCTCAGCTGTATCTCCGCCGGCTGTTTTTTCGTCTTTTTAAGGTTGGAATGGAACCAGGGAATCAGTGTCTTCATGTCGACTGTGTTTTCAAGGCCGAAATCAAATTCACTGCCCTTTTCACAGCGGACTTCAAGACTGTTTTTCAATTCCTGTGCATACGGCATGTCGGGATTGCAGACAAGCAGATCGCTTCTGCCGATCAGCTCATCCATTGTCCGTATGCCAAGATCCGCCATGATATGACGCACTTCTTCGGCAATCAGCAGCATGTAGTTCATGACGTGTTCCGGTTTGCCTTTGAAGCGTTTGCGGAGTGTTTCATTCTGGGTGGCGATGCCGAAAGGACATGTGTCCTTTGAACAGACACGCATCATCATGCAGCCCATGGCCACCAGCGGTCCGCTGGCAAAGCCGAATTCTTCTGCCCCAAGCATTGCCGCGATCACCACATCGCGTCCGCTCATGAGCTTGCCGTCCGTCTGCAGGATCACCTTTTCTCTTAGGCTGCTTTCCGCAAGACAGCGGTGGGCTTCGATGATGCCAAGCTCCCATGGCAGACCGGCATGATGGATGGAGCTGTAAGGCGCCGCGCCGGTGCCGCCGTCACTGGAGGAAATCAGGATGACAGAAGCACCTGCCTTGGCGACGCCGCAGGCAACGGTGCCGACTCCTTTTTCAGAGACAAGCTTGACGGAGATCCTGGCGTCACGGCTGGCGTTTTTCAGGTCATAGATCAGCTGGGCAAGATCCTCGATTGAGTAGATATCATGATGGGGAGGCGGTGAAATCAGGGCCACGCCAGGCGTTGAGCAGCGGGTCGAAGCCACCCATGGATAGACCTTGCTGGCAGGCAGGTGGCCGCCTTCTCCCGGCTTGGCTCCCTGGGCCATCTTGATCTGGATTTCCTGAGCACTGTTGAGATATTCGATGTTGACGCCGAATCTGCCGGAAGCGACCTGCTTGACGGCGGAATTGCGTATCGTGCTGAAACGTGAAGGGTCTTCACCACCTTCGCCTGTATTGGAGCGGGCGTGAAGCCGGTTCATCGCTTCAGCCATGGTCTCATGAGCTTCTTTTGAGATGGAGCCGAATGACATGGCTCCTGTGTTGAAGCGCATGACGATTGTTTCAGCGGGTTCCACTTCTTCCAGAGCAACCGGTTCTCTGTCTGTTCTGAATGAACAGGTGTCGCGCAGATGATGCGGTTCCATCGCGTACAGAAGATCTGTGTAGCGCTGATAGTCTTCATACTTTCCGCTGCGGGCGGCCTTCTGGAGCGCCACGATGACTTCCGGCGAATAGAGATGGCTTTCCGCGCCGGAGGACGAGCGCAGTCCATGGCTGCCGATGCTGTCAAGGGTTGTGTCCACCTGCAGGCCCAGCGGGTCAAAGGCGTGGGCATGGCGGTAGAGAATGTCGTTTTCAATGTCTTTCAGAGTCACCGGCCCGCCTTCGCTCACAGTGCCGCAGAAGTAGGTGTCAATGACCTCATCCGCCAGGCCGAGGGCTTCAAAGATGCGCGCCGACTGATAGGACTGGATGGTCGAGACGCCCATCTTGGCGGCGATTTTGACAGTGCCGTCACGGACAGCACGGTTGTAGTCATCAATGGCCGTATGGTAATCCTTGTCCAGAATGCCGAGGTCAATCATCTCAACGATGCATTCCTGGGCCAGATACGGATAGACAGCCCTTGCCCCGAATCCAAGCAGTGCCGCACACTCATGCACGGTGCATGGTTCGCCGCTTTCAACGATCAGGGAAAGCTGTGTGCATTTCTTGGTGCGCACCATGTGCTGCTCAACTGCCGAAACTGCCAGCAAGCTGGGAATGGGAAGATGGTTCTCATCCACTCCCCTGTCGCTCAGCACAAGGATGTTGGCGCCGTTTGTGTAGGCCCTGTCACAGCTGAAGCACAGCTGTTCGACAGCCTTCTGCAGCGATGTGTTGGGATAATACAGCATACTGATCACGGCGCATCTGAGATGCGGCTGTTTCAGTGCCTTGATTTTCATCATGTCGGTTCCGGTCAGGATCGGGTTTTTGATTTCAAGCACGGCGCAGTTTGTGCTCTTTTCTTCCAGAAGATTTCCTTCCGAGCCAAGATAGACGGATGTGTCGGTCACGATCTTTTCACGGATTGAGTCGATCGGCGGATTTGTGACCTGCGCAAAGCGCTGGTAGAAATAGCCGAAAAGCTTATCATGTGAGCGTGAATACATGGCCAGCGGTGTGTCATGTCCCATAGAAGCGGTCGGCTCAACGCCGTTTCTTGCCATATGGTAAAGAATGTCGCTGACATCCTCATAGGAATAGCCGAAAACCTTGTAGAGCTTGTCACGGGTTTTCTGATCATGCTGGGGAAGACGGTGGTTGGGAATCGGCAGATCGCCCAGTTTTCTGAGATGAAGACTCAGCCATTCGCCATAGGGATTGACCTGAATGAATGAGTTCTTACATTCTTCATCATCGATGATTCTCTTTTTCACCGTGTCCGCCAGAAGGATCTTTCCCGGCATCAGGCGGGACTTTCTGATGATATGCTCCTCCTCAAAATCAAGCACGCCGACTTCCGAGGACAGGATGAGCCGGTTATCATCTGTGACGTAGTATCTTGCAGGTCTCAGGCCGTTTCTGTCCAGGCAGGCACCCAGCCTTTCACCGTCAGTGAAAATGACCGCAGCCGGGCCGTCCCAGGGTTCCATCATCGTCGCGTAGTAATGATAGAAATCCTTTTTGTCCTGGGAAATGGAGTCATTGTTGCGCCATGGCTCGGGAATCATGATCATTAGCGCCAGCGGCAGATCGATGCCGCTCATATACATGAACTCAAGCGTGTTGTCGACCATGGCGGAGTCAGAGCCGTCATCATTGATGACCGGATAGATCCTGTCGATATACTGCTCGCTCCATGAGGAATGCATGGTCTCCTCACGGGCCATCATCCGGTCATGGTTGCCGGAAATGGTGTTGATTTCCCCGTTGTGGGCGATCATCCGGTAAGGATGGGCACGGTTCCAGCTCGGGTTTGTGTTGGTTGAAAAGCGGGAATGGACAACCGCTATGGCCGTCTCAAAGTCTTCATCCTGAAGATCTTTGTAGAAGCGGCGCAGCTGGTCCACCAGAAACATGCCTTTATAGACAATTGTGCGGCTGGAAAGAGAGACGATGTAGGTGCTGTCATTGCCCTGCTCAAATTCCCTTCTTGCGACATAGAGCAGCCGGTCAAAGGCAAGTCCCTTTTCACAATCCTCAGGTTTTGCCAGAAACAGCTGACGGATCGCCGGCATGCTGTCGAGCGCCTTTTTTCCGAGAATCTCACTCTGCACCGGCACATCACGCCAGCCCAGCACTTTCATCCTGTACTTTTCGGCAATCACGTCGAACATCCTACAGGCAATTACCTGTGAGACCTGATCGCCATGGAAAAAGAACATGCCGACGCCGTATTCACCTTCTGAAGGCAGGCTGATTCCTTCAGTCTCAGCCGCCTTGCGGAAAAAGCGATGGGAGATCTGCAGCAGGATGCCGACGCCGTCGCCGACTTCGCCGCTGGCGTCTTTCCCCGCCCTGTGGCCGAGATGCTCGACGATTGTCAACGCGTCATTTACGGCCGCGTGGGTTCTGCGTCCGTCGATATTGACAACGGCACCGATGCCGCAGGCGTCATGATCCATTGTTTCTCGTGGTCTTTGTGCCATATTCTTCCTCCCCTGTTTTCACCTTTGAAACACGGAAGCCGGGATCAGATGATCCCGGTGGTTCCATTCACTCTTTTGATTCACTGTCGACGATGTGCTCAGCAACTTTTGACATCGGCTGATGAAGGTTCATACTGAGGCGCTGCAGATAACGGTGGGCTTCCGTTTCGTCGATCTGCTTTTGTTCCATAATGATGTCCTTGGCCTTTTGGATCATGTCTCTGTCTGACTCTGTCCGCCGCGGAAGGCGCTGATAATGCAGCTGGGCAAGCATGTCAGCCCAGGCAATCAGAACCGATCTGGTCACGGGCATGGCCTGGCGGAAGATCTTTTCCGAGCTGATCTGCGAGAACTGATCAGGCCGGCACAGGCACAGGATCTCCACATGATCATTCAGGTCAGCCGCCACTTCGTCCAGCGACCTGTTTCTCAGCCGTACGCCGGCGATGAGGATTCCGTCCTGTATCATCCGGAATGTACGTCTGACTTCATCCGCGGATGAGCAGATACGGATCACTTCATAACCGCTTTCCCTCAGAAAGGAAGCGATTCTTTCAGCCGTTTCCCCATCATGGAACGCAACTGCGAATTTAGTCATGGCAGTTCTCAGTACATCATGAGATACTCATCAATTTCCCAGTTGGAAACTGCTGTTCTGTAAGCATCCCACTCTGCATATTTGCCGGCGCTGTACTGGCTGATGATATGAGAGCCCAGTGTGTCGCAGACAACCTTGTCTTCCAGCATGAGGTCCACTGCTTCCTTGAGGTTTGCCGGCAGGCTGTCAATGCCCTTTGCCTTACGCTCTGCTTCATCCATGACGAAGATGTTTTCAAGAATTTCTTCAGGCGGTGTCAGACCGCGCTCGATTCCGTCCAGGCCCGCAGCCAGGCAGACAGCCAGTTCAAGATACGGGTTGCAGGAAGGATCCGGGCATCTCAGCTCGACTCTTGTCGCCTGTCCGCGCGCTGCCGGAATACGGATCAGGGCGGAACGGTTGGAAGCGGACCAGGAGATATAGCATGGTGCTTCATAGCCGGGCACCAGACGCTTGTAGCTGTTGACCAGCGGGTTGGTGATGGCACTCATGGAACGGATGTGTTCCAGGATACCGGCAATGAAGGCATACGCTTCTTTGGAAAGGCCTCTTTTGTCACTGGGATCGGCGAAGATGTTGACGCCGTCCTTGAACAGTGACATGTTGGTGTGCATGCCGCTGCCGTTGATTCCGTAGATCGGCTTGGGCATGAATGTCGCATGCAGACCGTTCTTCTGGGCGATTGTCTTGACTGCAAGTTTGAATGTCATGACATTGTCGGCAGTTCTCAGAGCGTCGCCGTATTTGAAGTCGATTTCGTGCTGGCCGCGGGCCACTTCGTGGTGGCTGGCTTCAACCTCATAGCCCATCTTTTCGAGCATGAGACAGATCTCGCGTCTTGTGGATCCGCCATGATCCAGCGGGTCGAGATCGAAGTAGCCGGCGTCATCGCTTGTCTTTGTGGTCGGCTGGCCGTTTTCGTCTGTTTCAAACAGAAAGAATTCACATTCCGGACCGACATTGAAGGAGTATCCCTTTTCGGCTGCCTTTACGAGTTCTTTCTTCAGTGTGCTGCGGGGATCGCCGGCGAACGGTGTTCCGTCAGGGTTATAAACATCGCAGATGAGTCTGGCAACCCGGGCCTGGGAAGGTCTCCAGGGGAGCACTGCATAGGAATCGAGATCCGGATGAAGATACATATCAGATTCGTTGATTCTTACAAAGCCTTCGATGGAGCTGCCGTCGATCATGATTTCATTGTTGACGGCCTTTTTGATCTGCGAAGATGTGATCGCGACATTTTTCAGTCTTCCGAAAATGTCCGTGAACTGCATGCGGATGAATTCCACATCGCCTTCTTCCACCATTCTGATGATGTCTTCTTTTGTGTAGCTCATACTCTTCTTCCTCCTAGAAATAAATAAAAGAGCAAAGGAAACCCAATGTCCTGGGCACCTTTGCTCTGACATGTATTATACTAAATGCCCGTATGTAAATTGTCAACGCCAATTTTCAGAAATATTTTTCATTCCGTAACGCGATGATTCTGCGGCCTGCTTCAACGATGTCCTCTTTTGAAGCGAACATGGAAAAGCGGATCCATCCCTCCCCGCTTTCACCGAAACCGGCACCCGGCGTGGCGGCGATCTGTGCCTGCTTCAGCAGGATGTCAAAGGTTTCCCAGCTGCCCTTTCCTTCCGGACATTTCATCCAGATGTAGGGGGAATTTTTACCGCCGGCATAATACAGGCCGGCTTCATCAAGTGCCTTCATGAAAGCCTTCGCGTTGGCGCGGTAGACTTCATGAAGCTCTGCCACTTCCTTCTGTCCCTGCTCACTGAAAACAGCCATTGCCGCCTTCTGCAGAATGTAGGAAACCCCGTTGGTACGGGTTGTGCGGTTGCGCACCCACATCGCGTTCAGCAACATGCCATCCCTTTTCAGTTCCATCGGGATGACGGTATAGCCGCATCTGGTTCCGGTGAAACCAGCTGTCTTGGAAAGCGAGGAAATCTCAATGGCACATTCCTTCGCGCCCGGGATTTCATAGATGCTGCGGGGAATGTTTTCCTCAAAGACGAAAGATTCATAGGCGGCGTCGAAAAGGATGACGGAATCTGTGCGTACGGCATATGCAATCCACTTTTCAAGACATTCACGGGTGCAGACGGCCCCGGTGGGATTGTCAGGAGAGCACAGATAAATCAATGCCTGGACATCATGTTCCGGCGGCAGCGGCTGAAAGCCATTCTCCATGTCCGTGTCCGGAAAGATGATTTCCCTTCCATCCATGACATTGGCGTCGGCATAGGCCGGATAGGCCGGCTCGGGAATCATTGCCGGCATCTGTCTGTCAAACAGATGGAGAATATCGCCCAGCTCGTCACTGGCGCCGCTGGAGACAAAGACCTCATCCGCTTCGACCGGAATGTTTCTTTTCTGATACCATTGCGCGATCAGAGAACGCAGCTGCGGGTCGCCGCACTCAGGCATATAGCCATGGAACGTTTCCGCACGGGCCTGATCCTCCACCGCCTCATGCATCGCTTTGACGACGGAGGGGGTTAAAGGCTGGGTGACATCCCCGATGCCAAGACGCAGAATTCTCTGACCTGAATGGTCCGCAAGCCAGGCATCAATCCGCTTGCGGATATCAGCGAAAAGATATGATTCCTTGACTTTCATGTAGTTGAGATTCATGCAGATCATGTATGTTAAACTCCTTCCATTTCGATTTCAGCTTCATAGACAAAGGCGGCCGGGCCTTTCATCCAGAATTCACCGGATTCCACTTTTCTGAATTCCAGAATTCCGCCATCCAGCTCAACGATGACCGGTTTTTCAGCGGAAACTGTCCCGGTGAACACCGCTGCCGCCGCAGTGGCACAGGCTCCTGTGCCGCACGCCATGGTGACGCCGCTGCCTCTTTCCCATACCCGCATGCGCAGGCTGCCGTCTTCACGAACCACGACAAACTCCGCGTTGACCCCCTGCGGGAACATCGGGTGATGTTCGATATAAGTGCCGATTTTTTCAGGAAGAGACAGTCCCTTTTCATCGGTGAAGATGACAGCGTGAGGATTGCCGGTGCTGACGGGATAGAGGGTAAAGCTCTTTCCTTCGATTTCGATTGTTTCAGGTTCAGAAACTTTGACTGTTCCCATGTTTACGGAAACGGATGACACTTTTTCCCCCTCCACATCAAGCCTTAGCTGGCGGATGCCGGAGAGTGTTTCGATCTCCAACTCTGTTTTTCTGCTGAGCCCTTTTTCGTAAATGTATTTGCCGACACAGCGGATGCCGTTGCCGCACATTTTCGCTTCCGAGCCATCGGCATTGAAGATGCGCATGCCGAAATCGGCTTTGTCTGAATGCGTGATATAAATCAGGCCGTCGGATCCGGCGCCGTAATGGCGATCAGACAGCTTTTGAGAAATGGCGGCGATATTCTCCGGGACGTCACCGTATACGTATAGGTAATCATTTCCCAAACCCTGCATTTTTGTGAAGTGCATACACTTTCCTCCTTTCATTTCGCGTCAATAGCGGAAATCTTCATCGTCGTTTCCTCCAATACGTCCAACAGCATTCGTACGGTATCCAGTGACGTCAGCATGGTCACGTTGTTCTGCGCCGCCGTCCGCCGGATCGCCACACCGTCTCCGTAATGAACACCGGAAAGTATCGCTCGGGTATTGATGACATAGCTGACGTAACCGGCGCGGATGGAATTGAGGACTTCCTCGCTGCCTTCACTCGGCTTGTGCAGGATCCTCGCCCGGATTCCATGCGCCCGCAAGACCTTTCCCGTCAGAGTCGTCGCCTCGATATTAAAGCCCATATCGTAAAACCGCCTGATGAGCGGAACTGTTTCCTCCTTATCCTCATCCGCCACGCTGACCAGTACCGTTCCGTAGTTTTTCAGCGTCATCCCGGCTGCGGTCATTGCTTTGTACGCCGCCCGATGCAGTTTGCCGTCGTAACCGATCGCCTCGCCTGTGGATTTCATTTCCGGCGACAGATAGGCGTCCATACCGCGCAGTTTTGAAAAAGAGAACGCAGGGACTTTCACATAATAACGGCTTTTTTCTTTGGGATAACGGGAAAAGATACCCTGCTCTTTTAGTGAAACACCGAGCATAACCAGCGTGCCGATATCGGCAAGAGGGCAGCCTGTCGCCTTTGAAAGAAACGGAACGGTCCTTGAAGATCGGGGATTGACCTCGATAACGTATACTTTTTCCTCCGGGGTGACAATAAACTGAATATTGTAGAGCCCGACGATCCCGATGCCGAGACCAAGCTTTTCGGTATAATCCAGGATGGAGCCCTTTACGGGATCGGAAAGACTGTATGATGGATAAACGCTGATTGAGTCTCCCGAATGGACGCCCGTCCTCTCTACCAGTTCCATAATGCCGGGGACAAAAACGTTGTGCCCATCGCATACGGCGTCCACCTCTACCTCCTTGCCGCGTATGTATTTATCCACAAGGACGGGTTTATCGGCGTCCACCGCAACTGCGGCGCTCAAATAGTTCCGCAGATCGTTCTCCTTTGATACGATCTGCATGGCACGGCCGCCCAACACAAAGCTCGGACGGACAAGCACGGGAAATCCAATATCATGCGCCGCTTTGACACCGGCTTCCACGCCGATCGCGGCTTGCCCTTTCGGTTGAGGAACCCCCAGCGACAGCAGCAGTTTTTCGAACAAATCTCTGTTTTCGGCGCGGTCGATGGCGTCGCAGTCGGTACCGATGATCTTTACGCCCCGCTCGTGCAGAGAGTCGGCAAGATTTACCGCCGTTTGCCCTCCGAGCGTGGCGATCACGCCCTCCGGGTTTTCGAGTTCGATGATATTCATTACGTCTTCGGCACAGAGCGGCTCAAAATACAGCTTGTCGGAGCAGGTGTAATCGGTGGAGACAGTTTCCGGATTATTGTTGATGATGATCGCCTCGTATCCGGCTTTTTTGATGGTTTGCACGGCGTGGACTGTGGAATAGTCGAATTCCACCCCCTGACCGATACGGATCGGCCCCGAGCCAAGCACTGCGATCTTTCTTTTTTCAGAGGGAACAGACTCGTTTTCCTCCTCGTAAGTGGAATAAAAGTACGGAACATAACTGTCGAATTCCGAAGCACAGGTATCGATCATTTTATAGACCGGGAAGATCTCGCTTTTCTTTCGCAAACGATAGATCTCGTTTTCCTCCGTCTGCCATAACCGTGCGATCTCTTTATCGGAAAAGCCCATTTTTTTGGCGGAGCGCAGTTCATCCGTATCAAACGGATGCTGTTTCAGTTCCGTTTCCGTTTCCGTAATGTTTTTCACCTTGCGGATAAAAAAGCGGTCGATACCGGTCGCCCCATAGATCTCTTCCACGTCGACGCTGCGGCGCAGCAGTTCCGCAACGGCGTAAATACGGTCGTCGGTCCCTTTACGGATATAGTTCAGCAGTTTTGCCGTATCCATCCCGTCAAATTTAGGAAGATGAAGATGAAAGGCGCCGATCTCAAGCGAGCGGACGCCTTTGAGCAAACTTTCCTCAAAGGTCCGTCCCACGCTCATAACCTCGCCGGTAGCCTTCATTTGGGTGGACAGAGTGTTGTTGGCGTCGACAAATTTGTCAAAAGGAAATCTCGGCAACTTTGTTACCACGTAGTCGAGTGATGGCTCAAATGCTGCGGGCGTATTGGCAAGCCGGATCTCGTCAAGCGTCATCCCCACGCCGATTTTGGCGGATACACGGGCGATAGGGTAGCCGCTGGCTTTGGAAGCCAGCGCGGAAGAACGAGATACACGCGGATTGACCTCGATGAGATAATATTGAAAGGACTTGGGATCAAGGGCGAACTGGACGTTGCAGCCGCCTTCGATCTTCAGCGCCCGAATGATCTTAAGTGCGCTGTCCCGCAGCATTTGGTATTCTTTATTCGTCAGCGTCTGCAACGGGCAGACCACGATGGAATCGCCGGTGTGGATCCCGACGGGATCGAGATTTTCCATGTTGCAGACCGTAATAGCCGTGTCGTTCTTATCACGAATGACCTCGTATTCGATCTCCTTATAACCCTTTACGCTTTTCTCCACCAGCACCTGTCCCACCGGTGACAGTTCCAGCGCGTTTTTCATAAGCAATACAAAGGAATCCGGATCGTCGGCAAAGCCCCCGCCGGTGCCGCCCAGCGTAAACGCAGGGCGAAGAACGACGGGATAGCCGATCTGTTCGGCGATTATGAGTCCTTCTTCTACCGAACGAGCCGTATCGGAGGGGAGGGTCAGTTCACCCAGCCCTTCGCACAGTTTTTTGAAAAGTTCCCGATCCTCCGCCTGTTCGATAGACGTACTGTCTGTCCCCAGCAGCTCCACGTGGCACTCGGCGAGCACTCCCTTCTTTTCCAACTGCATAGCCAGATTGAGTCCGGTCTGCCCTCCGATACCGGGCAGGATCGCGTCCGGACGTTCAAACCGGATGATCTTTGCCACATATTCCAAAGTCAAAGGCTCCATATAAACTTTATCGGCGATCGCGGTATCGGTCATGATAGTGGCGGGATTGGAGTTGCACAAAATGACCTCGTAGCCCTCTTCTTTCAGAGCGAGACATGCTTGCGTTCCCGCATAATCGAATTCTGCCGCCTGTCCGATGACGATGGGTCCGGAACCAATAACGAGAATCCTGTGAATATCGTTTCTTTTCGGCATACCGTCTTCATCCCTCCATAAAACGTACAAAGCGGTCAAACAGGTGAGAGCTGTCCTGAGGTCCCGGAGCGCTCTCCGGGTGGTACTGAACGCTGAAAGCCCTGTCCCGCTCGCATTTTACGCCTTCCACCGTGCCGTCCAGCAGATTGCGATGTGTCACTGCAAGCTGCGTGGTTTTCAGGCTTTCCTCATCTACCGCATAGGAATGGTTCTGAGAGGTGATCTCGATCTTTCCGGTTTCCAGATCCTTTACCGGATGGTTGCCTCCCCGATGCCCGAATTTGAGTTTATAGGTTTCGGCGCCGTAAGCGAGGGACAGGATCTGATGCCCAAGACAGATGCCGAATATCGGGTATCTACCGAGCAGCGCTTTTACGGTAACCGCCGTTTGGGGTACGTCCGCCGGATCGCCCGGCCCGTTTGAAAGAAAGATCCCGTCCGGGTGAAGGCGCTCAACGGTCTCTGCCGGCGTATTCCACGGCACGACCGTGACACGGCAGTCCCGTTTGATGAGGGAACGGAGGATATTCCGTTTTATCCCGCAGTCGACGGCGACCACGTGAAAGCGTGCGCTGTCTGCCCCTGCCGTCCACGGTTCCCGGCAGCTGACCCGGGAGACGGCGTCCTTTTTCATTTCATAATTCTCGAGCCGCCGCAAGCCATCGGCAAGAGGTGTGGAAGAGGAGGTCAAAAGAGCCTTTCTGCTTCCGAAATCACGGATGGAACGGTTCAATTTCCTCGTATCCACGCCGCTGACACCGGCAACTCCGTACCGTTCCATCACTTCGCCGAGGGTGTGCGCCGACCGAAAATTGGACGGCTCATCGTTGTATTCCCGCACGATCAGCGCGCCGATCGACGGGGTCTCGGTCTCATAATCGTCTTCCGTCATACCGTAATTGCCGATGAGAGGATAGGTCATCACTACCGCCTGATCGGTGTAGGAAGGATCGGAGAGGATCTCCTGATATCCCACCAACGAAGTATTGAACACGATCTCCAGGATCTTATCGGTATCCGATCCGAAGGAATAGCCGTAATACTCCTGTCCATCCTCCAGAATGATTTTTTTATCGGGTTGTTTTTTCATAGCGATGTCCTCACTTTGTGCGCTTGGAAAGTCGTTGTTCAAAGCGGTTTTTTCTTGTATCTGCCGGAATATCCGTGGGATATTCGCCGTCAAAACAGGCGCTGCAGCAGCTTCGGCCGCCGGTCAATTCACCCAGACACTCCACCGGAAGGAAGCCGAGGGAATCGGCGCCGATCATTTTTGCGATCTCATCCGCCGAATGGTGACAGGCGACGAGGTTTTCTTTTGAATCAATATCCGTGCCGTAAAAGCAGGGGTATAAAAACGGAGGAGCGGAAACGCGCATGTGGATCTCCCTCGCTCCGGCGTTTCGAAGCAGTGTGACGATCCGCCCGCTTGTGGTCCCCCGCACGATGGAATCGTCGATCAGAACGACTTTTTTGCCTTTTACCGCATCCGAAACGGCGGAGAGTTTGATATTCACCTGCCCGGTACGGTCGCCCGGCGAGATGAACGTTCTTCCGATATACTTGTTTTTGATAAGCCCGATCTCGTAGGGAATGCCGGACGCGCGGCTGTAACCGAGGGCGGCGTCAAGCCCGGAATCGGGAACGCCGATCACGATATCCGCCTGTACGGGATGGCTCTTTGCCAGTATCGCCCCGGCGTTTATCCGTGCCGTGTGCACCGACCGACCGTCGATCACCGAATCGGGGCGGGCAAAGTAAATGTATTCAAAAACGCAGAGTTTCTTTTCCCGCTTCCCGCAATGCTCTTTTCTGGAAACGATCCCGTCTTTTCCGAAGATCAAAATCTCACCCGGCTCAACGTCCCGAATGAATTCTGCGCCAACGGCGGTAAGCGCGCAGCTTTCCGATGCGACAACGTACATGCCGTCTGATGTTTTGCCGTAACAGAGGGGACGAAAACCGAAAGGATCCCTTGCTGCGATCAGCTTTTGCGGAGACATCAGGACAAGAGAATAGGCGCCTTCCAGCTTATTCATCGCCCGGCTGAGAGCATCTTCTATTGAGGGAGAGCGCAAACGCTCTCTTGTCACGATATAGGCGATGGTTTCGGTATCGCTAGTAGTGTGAAAGATCGCCCCGTTCAACTCCAGTTCGTTTCGGAGTTTTGCCGCGTTGGAAAGGTTGCCGTTATGGGCTAACGCCATACGCCCTTTTTGATGATTTACTTCGATCGGCTGGCAGTTGCTGCGGTTCGTACCGCCTGTCGTACCGTAGCGGGTATGCGCCACCGCCATGGCGGCTTTCGGAAAAGAAGACAATGCATTTCCTGCAAACACGTCGCTTACAAGGCCCACGTCCTTATGTGAAACAAAAACGCCGTCGTCATTCACCACGATGCCGCAGCTTTCCTGCCCCCGGTGCTGCAAGGCGTAAAGACCGTAATAGCAAATATGCGCCGCGTCGATCGGTTTGTCCGCCATCACGCCGAAAACACCGCATTCCTCATGTATGCTCATATATCCTTCTCACCCTGCCGTTTCAGCGCCGCACCGATAAATCCGAGAAACAGCGGATGCGGCTTGTTCGGGCGGGATTTGAACTCAGGATGATACTGCACGCCGACGAAGAAATCGCGGTCGGTAAGCTCGACCGTCTCGACAAGAAGCCCATCGGGCGACGTGCCGGAGAGGGTGAGCCCGTGAGATCTGAGAACATCCCGGTAATCGTTGTTGAATTCGTAGCGGTGGCGGTGGCGTTCGCTGATCGTTTGCTTTCCGTAGCACCGCTCCATCGTCGTACCGGGCACAATCACGCAGGGATAGGCGCCGAGCCGCAGCGTGCCGCCCTTGTCCACGTCCTCGCTTTGACCGGGCATAAAGTCGATGACCTTGTTTTTGTATTGTTCGTCGAATTCACCGGAGTTGGCTTCGGCGATCCCTGCGGCATGGCGGGCGTATTCGATCACCGCTATCTGCATCCCGAGACAGATGCCGAAATACGGCACGTCATGCTCCCTTGCGTACTGCGCGGCAAGAATCATACCCTCGATCCCCCGGGAGCCGAAGCCGCCCGGGACGATGATACCGTCAAGCCCGGAGAGCGTTCCGTCGGCGCCATCGTCCGTGAGAGTCTCCGAATCGATCCAGTGTATTTTTATATGCGTATTATGAGTATATCCGGCGTGGCGGAGCGCCTCCGCAACGGAAAGATAAGCGTCATGGAGCCCCACGTATTTGCCCACAAGCCCGATATGTACCGTATAAGGTCTCGCTTTGATTCGCTCCACCATCGCCGCCCAATTGTCAAGGTCGGGATCCGGCGCGTCGATCCCCAACTCGCGGCATACGACTGACGAAAAACCTGATTTTTCAAGCATCAGAGGCGCCTCGTACAGATTCGGCAGCGTGATGTTTTCGATCACGCAATCTTTTTTGACGTTGCAGAAAAGTGATATCTTGCCGAAGATCGCCTCCTCCAGCGGCTCGTCGCAGCGGAGGATGATGATATTGGGGTTGACACCCATGCCCTGCAATTCTTTTACCGAATGCTGCGTCGGCTTTGTTTTGTGCTCCTCCGAGCCGTGCAGATACGGAACGAGAGTCACGTGGATGAAGAGGCTGTTTTCACGCCCGACCTCAAGCGAGATCTGACGCACCGCCTCGATGAACGGCTGGGATTCTATGTCGCCGATCGTGCCGCCAATCTCGGTGATGACAACGTCCGCGTCCGAGTGTTTGCCGACGTTATATACAAAGTTCTTTATCTCGTTCGTAATATGGGGGATGGCCTGTACCGTGGAGCCTAAATATTCGCCGTGCCGCTCCTTGTTCAGTACGTTCCAGTAGACCTTGCCGGTCGTCAGGTTGGAATACTTGTTCAGATCCTCGTCGATAAAACGCTCGTAGTGACCGAGATCGAGATCGGTCTCCGCGCCGTCCTCCGTCACGTAGACCTCGCCGTGCTGATACGG
>CADBEA010000032.1 GCA_902793635.1 uncultured Erysipelotrichaceae bacterium
TCGTCCATTGTTTCATCCATCAGGATGCCGATCCAGTGATCCTGTTTCATAAAGTACGGTCTGACAAAGCCGTTCTGTGCCAGATATGTTTCTTTCTCTGATTGTCTGATTCATTGTCCGTCCTCTTTCATATCGTATAATTCGCAGATCTTTTCTTTCAGTTCCCGGCTCATATAACGCGGTCCACGGAAATTCGTGAAGCCGTACTTCTTCAGCAATGCGCGGTTCAGCAGATGGCCGTCAAAGAACTTCAGCCGGCGGATGCGCATCAATGTTTCCATCCGGATCCCGCCGTCGTCCGGCGCATCATTGACAATATCGCATTCACTGACTTCACACAGATATCTGATTTCCCCAAACGGCATGCCGTAGTAGATATAGACCAGATCACCGACTTTCACTTTGGAACTCTGTTTCCAGTAAAGCTGATCGGATACTGAAAAGCCGTGATCCAGATCGAAGTATTTCGGATTGGCGGGATAAACCCATTCTCTGACATGACCGTCAAGGGCGTTCTTCCCTTCAGCAATCCGCCGGCTTTTCTCCAGCAGGGAAACGATCTGCTGATCGTCCATTGTTTCATCCATCAGGATGCCGATCCAGTGATCCTGTTTCATAAAGTACGGTCTGACAAAGCCGTTCTGTGCCAGATATGTTTCTTTCTCTGAGGATTTCCCCCTGGCCTTCCTGACCGTAGGCGGAAAGATCGATCTGGCCGATCAGAGCATAGCGGCGGCTGCTGTCCTGTCCGAAGAAATGACAATCCCGCCGGCGCAGACGGCCGTTTTCCGGCTCCTGTCCGTAATTGCGGCGGATCATTTCAGCTGTCCGATAGGACTGCGGCATCAGATACGGAATCGGGTAATAGCACGCCCGGGCGATATCCTCCAGAATGTCCAGATACTCCTGACGGATCTTTGCAGCATAGGAACTGCGGCGGCCCGGCAGACGGATCTGCACATATTCCTCTTCTGTTTCCGCATCTGTCACATGTGCGTCCATGACGCCTTTGTCATTGATCATGATGCGGACATCAAACGCCCCTTCACCGATCGAAGTACGATAAACAAAACTGTCTTCCTCTTTGACAAAGCCAAAGGAAAGCAGTTTCGCAAAATCCGGATATCTCTGCAGCAGCAGTTCCTGTTCAAGTTTCATGACACGCTCCCGAAAAATATCTTACTATATTTTTCATTTTGTATGGTTTCTGATATACTTTGCCAAGGGAGATTTCGTTTATGAAAAGAAAAGCGTTTGACTCTGAAAAATATCTGCAGTTGCAAAGGGACAAGATCCTCGAGCGGATTGCCATGTTTGACGGCAAGCTCTACATGGAATTCGGCGGCAAAATGTTTGAAGACTTTCATGCCTCACGTGTTCTGCCCGGGTATGATCCCAACAACAAAATCAAACTGCTGACCGAACTGAAAAATGAAGTTGAACTGATCATATGCATCAACGCCAACGATATCGAACACGCCAAAGCCCGCGGTGACCTCGGCATCAGCTACGACCAGGAAGTATTCCGTCTGGTTGATACCCTGCGTTCCCTCGATCTGTATGTCGGCTCGGTCGTCATTACCCAGTACGCCCATCAGACAGCCGTCGATTCGTTCCGTTCCCAGCTCAATCACTTCGGCATCAAGAGCTACCTGCACTATCCGATCAAAGGCTACCCGACAGATGTCGACTTCATCGTTTCTCCAGAAGGCCTCGGCCGCAACCAGTACGTGCAGACCGAACGCAACCTGATCGTCGTGACCGCACCTGGTCCGGGATCCGGCAAAATGGCCACCTGCATATCCCAGCTCTACCATGACAATGCCAACGGCATCCGTTCCGGCTATGCCAAATTCGAGACATTCCCGGTCTGGAACCTGCCGCTGCATCATCCGGTCAATCTGGCTTATGAAGCAGCCACTGCCGATCTTGACGACATCAACATGATCGACCCTTATCATCTTGAAGCTTATGGCAAGACAGCCATTAACTATAACCGTGATATTGAGATCTTCCCGGTCCTCAACCGGATCATCGAAAGGATCCTGACTGTTTCACCCTACCGGTCACCGACTGACATGGGTGTCAACATGGTAGGCTTCTGCATCGTCGATGATGAAGCCGCTGAAGAAGCGTCCAAGGAAGAAATCATCCGCCGTTACTTCCAGACCCAGGCAGATCTGTTCAACGACAAGGTTTCCCAGGGTTCCCTGGACAAGATCAAGCTGCTGATGAACGAAGCAGGTGTAACAGAAGCTGACCGTGACGTCGTTCTGGTCGCCCGCAACAAAAACCATGACACCGGTGCACCGGCCATGGCACTTGAACTGCCGGACGGACGCATCGTCACCGGCAAGACTTCATCACTGTTCGGACCTTCCGCCGCTGTCATCATCAATTCCATCAAGGCCCTCGGCGGCATTGATAAAGAAGTCCATCTGATCGAACCGGAATATGTCACACCGATCCAGGATCTCAAGATCAACAACCTCGGTAACCATAACCCACGACTGCACAGTGACGAACTGCTGATCGCCCTGGCAATCACCGCCAAGACGAATCCCAACGCCGCAAAGGCCATGTCACAGCTCAGCAAGCTGCGCGGATCGGAAGCCCACTCGACTGTCATCCTGCCGCTGGAAGATGCCAATGTCTTCCGCAAGCTCGGTGTCAATGTCACCTTCGATCCTGTCTATCAGCAGAAAAAACTGTATCATCCTAAATAATCAGAACCGGCTGTGCATGGCACAGCCTTTTTCATGCACGAAAAAACATCCGTTTCCGGATGTTCATTCAACTTCAACAGCTTTTTCGGGTCCGTACAGATTGCCTTCCAGAAAGTGTTTCCGGCATAAGGCAATGTATTCGTCATTGGCTCCCAGCATGACCTGGGTGCCTTCCCGGACGATGCCATTTTGATTATAACGGGCGTTGCAGGTTGCCTTGCGGCCGCACCAGCAGATCGTCTTGACTTCCTTGATGTTGTCGGCGATTGCCATCAGTCTGGCACTGCCTTCGAACAGGTTCAGCTGGAAGTCGGTACGCAGTCCGTAGCAGAGAACCGGCACGTCGAGATAATCAACGATATAGGCAAGATGATCGATCTGTTCCTTTGTGGCGAACTGGATCTCATCGACGATCACCGCGTCATATTTTTTGATTTCGTCATCACTCATCGCGCATACATCGGAAAGCAGACTGCATTCCTTGTACAGACCGATACGCGAGCGGATCACATGGCTTCCGTCCCGGGTATCAATATTTGTTTTGGCCAGCAGAGCCTTCTGACCGCGTTCGATGTAGTTGTACTGTGCCATCAGGGCATTGGCAGTCTTGGAACTTCCCATCGCGCCATAATAAAAATATAGTTTCGCCATATACACTTCCTCTTTGACAGAACCATTTTACCATCTGTGCTATAATTTCCACCAGTAGGAGAAAATACAGTTATGAGTGAATTCTATCATGGTGTTCTCGAACGTCTGATGCGCTATGCGAAAGTCGACACCCAGTCGGCCAATGGTGTCAGCTGCGTTCCGACCACCGCCAAACAGTTTGATCTCGCCCGTATACTGCGGGATGAGATGCAGGAAATCGGTGTATCCGATGTGTATCTTGATGAAGACAAATGCGTCGTTTACGGCATCCTGCCTTCCAACCTTGATCATGAAGCAAAGAAAATCGGCTTTGTCGCCCACATGGACACCGCTCCGGATGCCTCCGGAACAGATGTGAAGCCATGGCTTCTGAAAGACTATGACGGCTGTGACATCGTTCTGAACGAAGAAAAAAACATCGTCATGAAAGTCAGTGACTTTCCGAATCTGAAGAATTATCTGCACCAGGACCTTGTGCTGACCGACGGCACAACTCTGCTGGGTGGGGATGACAAAGCCAGTATCGCCGCGATCATGACGATGGCGGAATACTACTGCGCGCATCCGGAAGTGAAGCACGGCCAGATTTCCCTGGCCTTCACACCTGACGAGGAAGTCGGCGGTCTGGCCAGAGACCTCGATCTTGAACGTTTCGGTTCACCGATCGCCTATACACTGGACGGTGACTACCTCGGCTATTACGAAGACGAAACATTCAACGCCTCGGAAGCCATTGTTGAAATCAAAGGCATCAGCGTTCATACCGGTACTGCCAAAGGCATCATGAAAAACGCGGTCGATATCGCCAATGAATTCATGTCCGCCCTGCCGCCTTATGAGAAGCCGCAGTATACTGACGGCCGGGAAGGTTTCTTCCATGTCGTCAGCTGCAATGCCACCTGTGAAGAAGCGAAGCTGCGTTTGATCATCCGCGACCACAGTTCCGTGCAGTTTGCGATCCGTGAAGAATATCTGCGCAAGGTGACAGACGAACTGAACCGCAAATACGGCGAAGGCATGGTGACACTGACGATCAACGAGACTTACCGCAGTATGAAGGAAGTCATCGACACTGTCCCATATATGATCGATTACCTGAAGCAGGCAATCAGCGACTGCGGCGTTGAACCGCACAGTCTCGCCTTCCGCGGCGGCACTGACGGATCCGCCCTTTCCCATCGCGGACTGCCATGTCCGAATCTTTCCGCCGGCTATGAAAACGCCCACGGACGTTTCGAATATGTCCCGGTGCAGTCGATGGAAAAGAACGTTGAGATTCTGATCCGCCTGTGCGAAATCTATTCTCAGAACTGACCAATATAAAGAATCCCGCCTCGTCAGATACACGATACAGCAGACTGTGTATCCGCAATGGCGGGATTTTCTTTGTATTGATACTCACAGATCAGCTTTTCAGCAGCGGTGTGAGGCAGTCCATGCTGAGAAGAAGCGTGGAGCCATTATGCAGCAGTGCGGATGTTGCCGGCGGCAGCAGACCGAATGCTCCCAGCACGATCAGAGTGCTGTTGAAGCCCATGACAAACCGATAGTTCCGGTCAATTCGCTTCATCAGTTTTTCCGAAAGCTGCCTGAGCAGCAGAACTTCCCTTAGATCCTCGGCGGCAATCGTGATATCCGCCACTTCCCGGGCGACACTGGCTCCGCTGCCGACAGCGATGCCTGCATCTGCCAGTGACAATGCCGGGGCATCATTGATTCCATCACCGATCATGATGATACTCTGCCCCTGTTCCTGCATACTGCGGATAAAAGCGGCTTTATCTTCCGGAAGCACTTCGGCGCGGTAATCATCAATGCCAAGTGTTTGGGCAATGGCGGCTGCCGTATTGCGGCTGTCACCGGTCAGCATGATGACATGACGGATTCCTGCTTTATGCAGAAGATCCACTGTTTCTTTTGCTTCCGGCCGCAATGGATCATGAATGCCGATTGCGGCGGATAACACACCGCCGATCGCGAGATACAGCCAGGAACAATCAGACGGCAGATCATCAAATGTTTTCTGATCTTCCGGAAGGATCTTTACTCCTTCATCCTCAAATACAAAATGGCGGCTGCCAATGACTGCACGGCTGCCATCGATCCGGGATGTGATTCCGTGGGCGACTACATATTCCACTTCACTGTGCATTTCCTGATGATCCAATCCCTGTTCCTGCGCGGCTCTGACGACAGCATTGGCCACGGAGTGCGGAAAATGTTCTTCCAGGCACGCGGCGATCCGCAGCATTTCTTTTTTGTCCAGACCATGGAAAGCAACGACTTCGCATACCGTCGGACAGGCGTTGGTCAGTGTACCGGTCTTGTCGAATACGACAGTATCCGCATTGCTGAGGATTTCCATGTATTTGCCGCCTTTGACGGTAATCTTATGCTGCCCCGCTTCACGCATTGCCGAAAGTACACTTAACGGCATTGACAGTTTCAAGGCGCAGGAAAAATCCACCATCAGTACCGAGACAGCTCTTGAGACATTTTGGGTCAGCAGCCATGTCAGAACACTGCCGCCAAGACACCATGAAACCAGTTTGTCAGCCAGACTGTATGCGCGTCTTTCCGTACCTGATTTCAGACGTTCGGATTCCTCGATCATCCGAACGATCCGGTCATAGCGGTTTTCACCGGCAATGCGCGTCACACGCACCACACAGTTTCCTTCTTCGACGACTGATCCGGCGTAGACGGATGCTCCTGCGTGCTTCGCAACAGGAACAGATTCACCTGTCAGAGAAGCCTGATTCAGCATCACATCTCCCTCATCGAGAATTCCATCCAGCGGCAGAACATGACCGGTATGAACGATGATTCTGTCATTGGCCTGAATTTCTGAAAGAGGTACGATGATCTGTCTGCCGTCTTCCCGAAGCTGCCAGACCTGATCAACCTGAAGAGACATGTTCTTAGCCAGATCATCCACCGATTTTTTATGTGTCCAGTCATCGAGCGTATCACCCAGCCCAAGCAGGAAACGCACAGATCCGGCCGTAGAAAAATCGCCGGTCAGAAGTGACGCGCTGATTGCCACACCGTCAAGAACATCAACATTGAGACTGCCGCCGGCCAGTGTTTTCAGAGCAAGCCAGATTTGCGGAAACGAACCGGCTGTATTGATGATCTGCCGCAGGGTCACAGGCAGGAACAGTTTTTTCGCGTAATGCCACAGCACCTGGAAGACCATCTTTTCTTTGTACTCACGATTGATACGGCGGCTGTTGGCACTGAGAACATGAGCTTCATCTTCTGCTCTCTCATATGTAAAACCTGCCAGCTGATGATACAGACTCTCTCGCTCACCATGAAAGAGAACGGTCAGAGTGCCGAGCCGCTCATGAACTGTAACCTGATCGACACTGGGTAATGCCAGCACCCAGGTTTCCAGAAGATCAGCCTGTTCCATACTCATGGAATGCTGCATGACTTTCAGGCGGACCCGGCCGGCACTTGTGTGAAGAATCTGAAACCTCATGCTTCAGCGCCGTCTTCGATAAATTCCGCCTCTTCCCGAGCGGCTCTTTCTTCGTTGATCGCCTTTGCGTCGGCAAGAATATCGGAGCAGTTCTCCTGGATCGTTTCAACTTCACGCATTACCTCATCCTTGCAGCGCAGAGCAGCTGCCGTGACATGCGTATAGACCTTGCGTGCATCTTTGCTTCCGAGAATCTTAAAGCCTGCCGATCCGAAAAGTGTTCCTCCGATAAATACAGCAATTGTTCCAGTTAAACTCATAATCTTATCCTCCTTTTTTTAACCGGTATTTCACCGGATCTTTTTCTTTTCCCGTTTTGTCAGAATCACATGTCTGACTGCCGTAACCGGATGATGAAATATCATCCGCGGACCGGAGAACCGCATGACAGCACGGATCTGTTCCCGCATATCAGGCTGGTAACAGTGCACATGACAGTTTGAACAGAATGTTTTCTGTTCCATAAACGGACACTTGTCACTGCGATCTATGGCATAGGTATCAAGCTGCGCGCACTGTTGGCAGAGAACACCCTTTGCGGTTTTATGATTTTTCCGACAATAGAGCACAATCATGTCATGGACTACACGTTTTTCATATTCACGTTTTTTCTCTATATCTTTCAAAGTATTCTTTCCTCTGTCTTTTCGGCAATGTTGTAATACAGTCGATGTACAGTGCTTCCCGGCAGGCTGTATTGATTGTCCTCTGCGTTTTATTCTCTGTGCCCGACACATCCGCATCCGTCATCTGTCAGACATTGTTTTTTTTATTATTCAGATTGTTTTTGCTGCTGCCTATTTACGGGCCGCTCCTATTCTTTCATGATCTGCTGCCATGAAGGCATCATGGCTCTCAGTCTGTCATATGCCGGCATCGGATACTCAGGCATTTCTGATCTGATCATCTGAAATCCTTCATCCAGATCTTTCATTTCACCCGGCGCATGACGACAGTGTTCTGATGTGCAAAGCGCCCCGAGTCTGGTTTTCGAGACGGCATAGACAACCAGTGCACTTAGCATACGGATCGGCCCCGGTTCGAGCGTTTTTTCATCACCAGCCGGCCGCACCGGATAGCCCAGAGCCATCAGCAGATGATAAGCATCACCTGCCGCATCAAGCAACAATTTCCTGTCTGCCCGGGTAGTTTTTTTCAGATCACATCCGGTTTTATAACAGAGATAAACGACCGGAAGAATAAATGCGGCGTGATATTTCAGCCAGGCGTCCATGTTGTCACAGTAGGTAACGGAAAGCCGGCTGCCATAGAAGACCTTTTCCAGCTTCCCTTTTACATCTGCCGGCACATTTTCCTTTGCCTTTCCGATGGTCAGATTTCCATCTCCCAGATGTACGGTGGTCAGTTTTCCGTTCTCTCTTGTTCCGGCTGTTGATCCAAAGCCGAATAATACTGTTTTCGCTGTCGGACTTTCCGCCAGTATCTTCTCTTCCATTTCCGTAACGGAAAGATTATTGCCCATCAGTACAACAACAGGAGTGTCAAGACGGGCAAGGTCAGAAAGGATTTTTTCCATCTGCCTATACTGCATGACGGCAAATACCACATCGTAATGTGTATCATCAGGGGTTTCAATCACCCTTGGATGATCTACTGTATCCATGCGCTGGATGTAATGATGGATTCTGAGTCCTTCTGTCCGGAGTGTATCCGCCCATACCCCACGGGCAATAACAGTCACATCATTACCACAGGCTGACAGCGCATGACACAACTGACCGCCAATTACTCCTGCACCATATATCAGTATTTTCATGAACCCTCCAATACAAACACTGCTGATGCAGTCATTTTATTTCTTACGGAACCTGAAATAGCCTTCCAGGTCCAGAACATTTTCTTTATAAACGGTTTCAAATCCCCGTTGATTGGCTTCCGTCTCCAATTCCTGCAGACTGAACAGCACTTCTTCTGCGTGTCCCCAATGCAGAACCGCATCTACCATGTGAATGCACTTTCTGGACAGATCAGCAATATAAATACTGCCGTTATCCTTCAATACCCGGCGGCTTTCGTCGAAAAATATCCGCCAGTCTTCGACATGATGAAGGATACAGAAGTCCAGAATGGCATCGAAAGATCCGTCCGGAAACTGAGTCAGATCATCAGCACTTCCTTCAACGAAAACCGCATTGGGAAGATTTCTGCCACAGGCAATGGCAAGCTGCTCAGGCATGATATCAAGACCTGTGTAGCTGTTCGGTGTTTCCCTGGTGATCAAAGACGCCGCATATCCGCTTCCGCACCCGACTTCAAGAATGTCACTGCCGCAGATCTTCAATCCAAACTTCATAAAGGTCTTCAGTTCGATCTTTTCGATATACCATTTCCGCCAGCCCATCTGCATGGCATCAAATTCCTTTACGCTGAGTTTCATCCGATTACCTTCTTCATTACCGCTACAGCACATGGGATCCGCCCATCCGCCAATGTGACATTTACATCAGAATAGCCGGCATCAAGAAAAAACTGTCTGTAGCTTTGTATTGTGAACTGCCTCTTAAAATCTGCTCCTGCTTTGCCAGCCGCTTGTGCAAAACGGCTCGTTCTGCCTTTTGTATCGTTATTCATATATGTCGGAATGATCAGCGTCCCGTCGTTTTTGCAGACACGGTTCAGCTCAGCGAGGGCATTGAGAGGATCATCCAGAAGATGAATCACATTGCCGGCTACAACTTTATCAAAACTATCATCCATGAAAGGGAGCGCAGTGATATCTGCCGCTGAAAAGGAAACATTATCAAATTCAGCGCAGTTCTTTGCTGCCTTCTTCAGCATCTTTTTTGAAAAGTCCGTCGCTGTCAGCTTTCTGCATTTTTGAGCAATCACGACACTCAGCAGGCCGGTACCACATGCGCACTCGAGAACATCGTCATCTGGTTCAATGAGATCTGAGACGATTCTTTTCAGTTCACAGTGGGTTTTCCGGTTGATGACATTGACAAAAATGTCATAGACTCCTGCTACCTGATCCCAGAACATTGAACCGCCTTCCTCATGAATGCCTCTACTTCTTCCGTATATTCCTTTGGATGTGCCGCCATATATCCGCAATGCGGATAGCCGGCACGGATCATCAGTTCCGCTTCCGGCATGTAAACCGGAATCGTCTTTCGCGAATAAAGCCAGTCAAAATCTTTTTCTCCGAAATCCAGATGCAGCTTTGCCTGTTCCTGTTTTGTAAGCCGGCGCAGATCATAATGACAGCAGGCGTGACAGATGGCGTCGATATCATCTTCCGTGATCCGGGTGAAGTTTTGTGTCATCATCCTGGCAAATTCATAACCATACATCTTCACAAGCGAAGAAGAGGCATCCGTTTTTTTCCGGAGAAGTTTTTTCTTCTTTCTCTTGAACAGTATCTTCATAAACCATTCGGGAAAGCCTGCATTTCTGCAGAGTGCTACACCGTCAAACCAGGCATGACGGATATGGAAATCAGGATCAAGGAAAAGACGGTATCCGACTGCCACCCCAAGAGACGCACCGTAAACCAGTTCAATATCTGTATATCCATTCCTGATCAGAAACTCCTTCAGGGTCTGGTATTCATCTTCGGCACTGATATAGGCTCCCGCCTTTCCGTGGCCTCCCTGGTCCGGTGAAATAAAATGATATTCACCCTGATAATATGGGCTCATTAAACGATAAAGATCATCACCAGTTACCATCATCGGTGCGAGAAGTACGACAACCGGCTGATTTTTACTGCCATATTCATTGATGAACATTGAACCCCCTTTGTATTAGTTATTACTAACATTTATCTATAAAGCATTCCGTTCATACAAATGAACGGAACAACCGAAAAACAAAGTTAGTTAGTATTAACTAAATATGATATATTCCAAATTGGCTGGAAATGCAAGAGAAAACAGTCAATTTGATTCTGAAAAAGCCGAACGCTCTGCCGATATACGAACAGCAGAAAACCGAATCCAGGACGATAAAAAAGCCCGGAACAATTGTCCGGGTCTGTAGATTAATATTCAGAAGATGATCAGCGGCTTTTTGAAGCTGCCTTTCCGGCTGCTTCAAGACCGCTTTTTTCTGCTTTCTCAAGGTCTTTGGGGAACTGCTTTGCACGACTTTCCTTTTTCTTTTCCGGATCGAACATCGTCCAGTTGTATTTACTGTAGTCATCGACCTGCAGAGTATTGCCGGCGATCAGTACTTCTGTATGTCCAAGCCAGGATTCGAAAGCCATTTTGTATTTCTTGAGTACATCGGTATAGCTTAACTGGTCATACCACTCTTCGGAAGCGTTGCTGCTCATGATCAGCAGGACTTCCTTGTCATAGGTATTGTACCAGCGCTGTTCCTTCTGATAGGTCAGATTGGAGAACTGCAGACGTTCAAACAGTGAACGGAAGCCGGCGGAAACATCGCCGAGATAATTCGGTGTGCCGAAGATCACGACATCCGCTTCTTTGATTGCTGTAAGAATTTCCTTCATACCGTCATTGACGATACACTCCCCTTCATGCGGTGCTCTTTTGCAGCCGAAACAGGAAAGACATCCGGTAAAGCGGCCGTTCTGATAGAGATTGTAATGTTCTGTTTCAAAGCCTGCCTCAACACACCCTTTCAGTGCCGCGCTAACCATCATATCAGTATTCTGATTGACTCTGGGACTGCAGTTGATGGCAATTGCTTTCATAGTATCCTCCTCAGAATAATTCAAAGATCGATGCGGGTGTATTCCTGCAGTTCGTCGTCTTCATGCGAACAGAGCAGAATAATACGTCCCTGCTGCTTCTCATCGATATATTTCAACGCCTTGCGACGGTTCTCTTCATCCAGACCAGCAAACGGTTCATCCAGGATAATGACCCTGCCGTCGTTGAGCAGTGCCCTGATGAGAGATGTTCTTCGTTTCATGCCGCCGGAGAGCTCGCTGACCGGCTTGTCCAGCTGATCTTCCGGCAGAAGCTTCGCCAGTTCCTGACGGATCATTGAGACAGAACAATGCGGGTTGACCAGCTGCACATTTTCAACTGCCGACATGTCATCGATCAGCCTATCTTCCTGAAACACCATGGCAAACGTCATCGCTTCATCGGATTCGATTCTGCCCTGATCCGGTCTGTCGAGACCGACGATCATCCGCAGAAGCGTCGTCTTGCCGATGCCGGATTCTCCGGCGATCAGATATTTCCCGCCATCCGCGAACTCACAGTTAAAGTCACAGAAGATCAACTGGCTGCCGAATGTTTTGATCAGATTCGTGATTCTTATCATAGATGTTTCCCCGCTTTCGCAAGCAGCAATGATACTGCTTTTTCAAACAGCCATGACAGCAGCAGAATGACAAATGTCCAGGCAAACAGCTGATCGATCGCCAGGTACACCTTCGACATATAGATACCGTTGCCGATCGTGTTACGCGACTGGCCGATGACCTCCGCGGCGATGCCGCTCTTGACAGCCATCCCGCATGCCAGTGAGAGAGCGCTGATGAAATACGGCTTTACCGAACGGCTGTAGATCTTGCGGATGCATGTCATTTTCGTCATCCGGAATACCCTGGCCATCTCCAATAGATTTTTATCTGTATTCATCAGTCCTTCCAGAACGTTGACATAAACGATCGGCAGAACAACGATCATACTGATGGCAAAACCCAGCCAGGTGCCGCCTGCCCAGATCAGGATCAGAACGATGAACGACACGACCGGAACCGCCTTGAGAAACAGCATGGCCGGCTGCAGGATATCCCTGATCAGTTCATGTTCATAGGCAAGCCACGCCAAAAGAACACCTGCCAGTGTGCCGATCACAAAACCGGCGATGATCCTCGACATGGTAGCAGCCACCGAGATCCAGAACGATGGTTCTTTGATCATAGAAAAAAGTGCTGATACAACCTGAAGCGGTCCCACCATAAGAATGTCGTTATGGATGACAGATGCAAGGATCTGCCACAGGCATATCCACCCAAGTATGATCAGCACTTTTCTTTTCATGATAAATATTTACTGTACGTAGTAGAATCCGTCTTCCGGAAGCGCGCCGCCGACACTGGCAGGATCTGCGTCAAAGAGAACCTGCAGGTAACCGGACAGTGCTGTTTTCATTTCTTCGCCGGTAAGGCATACCAGCGCGCAGTTCGGCAGTGCCTTCTTGGCAACCGGAGCAGCCTCAACGATGCCGTATTTAACAGCCAGTTCAGCTGTTGCATCAACGTCCTTGCTGGCATCAACACTTCCGAAATGGTCATGCAGGAATTTGTTGACAGCACCCGGATGTTCAGCCAGGAAGTCATTGCGGACAATTGTGACACCGGTTACCATACGGGAACCGTTATTCAGTTCGTCCCAGGCATCGCCAAGTGCGAAGTTGGCTTTCAGTGTTTCATTCTTGATCTGTGCTGCGGTTGCGAACGGCTGCGGCAGTACAGCGATCAGGGAAGGATCCTGCTGCAGAGCGATAACAACTTCCGTCGCTTCTGACTTGAATTCGATATTGCAGTCTTCCACACCGTATTCCTTCAGCAGATAACGGAGTGAGAATTCCGGTGTCGTTCCCTGGCCGGTCGTGACGACAGTCTTGCCGGCAAGATCCTTGACGCCGGTAATGGAATCATCAGCGCTTACACAGTAGAGAACGCCGAGTGTATTGATATCGATAACTGTAACTTTGCCTTCGGTCTTTTTGTAGAGAACACTTGCCAGGTTGGCCGGTACCAGAGCGATGTCGACATTGCCCTGTACAACATTTGCGGCCATTTCATCAGCGGCAGTCACAATGTTGAATTCATAAGTGCCTTCCGTTTCGTTTCTCTCGGCACGATCCATCATGTTCAGAAGTCCGAGAGATGTCGGGCCTTTCAAAGAGCCGACTCTTACGGTAACAGCTTCTTCGACAGGTTCTTCTGCCGGTGTTTCGGCAGACTGCTGAGTCGAGCATCCGGCTGTTAATACAAGCGCCAGAGCCGCGGCAGCTTTCATTAGTTTTTTCATGTTATTCCTCCGCGAGTTAATAATTCACTCCATCCTATTATAAGACCTACAGAGGAAAATAACAGGAATATAATCTGAAATTGTTAGATTTTTCACGAATCGTTTCAAATTACTTCGATCTGACAGGAACGCATCGTCTCAAGAGCCGCCAGATGCTTGTCCGGTGTAACGCCGGCACAGCAGGAAGCATCTACTCTGATCGGTACTTCCGGCAGATATGCCTTCAGCATCAACGCGTTGGACACCACACAGATATCAGTGCAGAGACCAATCAGTTCCAGGCTGATCGCCTCCTGGCCTGCCACCTGCCGCAGATGTTCGGCCAATGCTGTCGAACCGAAGGTCGGTTTTTCATAAACCGCCGCATTCTGCAAGACTTCGGTGATATCCACCCGGATCTTCCAGCCTTCCGTGCCGCGGATACAGTGTTCCACCGGCAGATACTTTCCTTCCTGGGTGGAAAGGTAATTGCTTTCATGGGTATCCATCGTCGCGATCACATCAGAAGGATCATAACTTCTGATCTTGTTTTTTACGTTTTCAACGATTGCTTCGGCTTCCTTTGTGCCAAGACTTCCGTCGATAAAATCATTCTGCATATCAATGACAATGAGTATATTGCGCATAGAAAACTCCTTTTGTTCTTTATATCCCCATCATACAATAGAAGCGTAAACTGTTGAAAGAAGGTATTTCATATGAAAAGAATTGCCGTGATCACCGGCGCTTCAAGCGGTCTGGGCCGCGAATACGCCCATGCCATACAGAACTGTCTGTCCCTAGATGAGATCTGGCTGATCGCCCGCCGGCTTCCCCAGCTGGAAGAAACGGCCTCAGATCTTTCCGTCAGTGCTGTCCCCCTCAGCATGGATATCACGAAAGCGGAAGATCTTGACCGGCTGAAAGTGAAACTGGAACAGGAAGAACCGGATATTGTCTGTCTGATCAACGCGGCCGGCATGGGAAAGATCGGCAGTATTGCCGCCTTAAGCAGAGAAGACACCGTGCGCATGATCGACTTGAACTGCCGGGCGCTTGCTGAAGTGACCAATATAAGTCTGCCCTATCTTGGCAAAGGTGCCTGGGTCCTGCAGATCGCCTCGATCGCCGGCTTCCAGCCGATGCCGTATCTCTCCGTCTACGCCGCCACCAAAGCCTTTGTACAGAGCTATACCAAAGCCCTGCATTATGAACTGAAAGAACGCGGTGTCCATGTCACCTGTGTATGTCCCTACTGGATCAAGGATACGGAATTCATCGGCCTCGCCGCCGAAAAGCTCAACGATTACCGTTTCATGCCGCTGGCACTGAAACGCATAGACGTTGTCCGTAAATCACTCTCGGATGTCAGGGTCAACCGGCTGCTCAGCACACCCGGTCTGATCAGCAGCAGTGAACGGTATCTCTCCCGACTGCTGCCGGACAATCTGATCATGACCGTCCTGGATCATTTCCGTAAAATCTGAAAGAGCGCTTAAGCGCTCTTTTTTCAGTCTGTCAGAATACGGATGATTCTGGCATCATCGAGAATGATATCGGTGCTGAAGTCTTTCATGCGGTAACGGAATGTTCCTTCGACTTCAAACCACTGACCGGGTTCAGGATATTCCCCTTCACTCAGATTCATCAGGAAGCCCTGCTGACAGCAGGCCGTGGCATCAGGGATGATACATCCGTAAACCGTGTTGCCTTCCGCATCTCTTCCTTCCGCGAAATAACCGCGCACTCGCACTGTCTGACCGTCATAATGCACCGGATCGCTGACCATGTTCAGCACCATGGAATACAATGCCGTGCCGCTCATGAAAGTCAGATCGGTCATTTCATCTTCTTCTATTATTTTCTCTGTCACGGTTTCCGGCGTTTCCACAGGTTCTGAAGAAACATTCTTCTTTGTGCCGCAGCCGCACAACAGCAACAGACAGAAACCGATTTTCAATACACTCTGTACTTTCCTTTTCATCTGCCTTTGCCTTTGAACAGTGAAATCACATATACGATCGTGAAGACGATCAGATCACACATGACAATGGTGGAACCGACCGGCGTCCCGAAGACGATCGCCACCAGCATGCCGACCAGCGCGCAGCTGACGGATGTGACAGCGGAGAGAATGGTAACGGAACGGAAGTCATGGCATACCAGCATGGCAGTGATGGAAGGAAAGATGACAAGTGCCGAGATCAGCAGTGAACCGACCAGATTCATCGCCAGCACAATTATGACAGCGGTGATGACCGCAATCAGCAGATTGTACAGATCGGTATTCATACCCGATGCCCGGGCGAAGTCTTCATCAAAGGTCACCGCGAAGATACGTGGATAAAGAAGCACATACATCAGCACGACGAGCAGCGAGAGGATCACACAGAGCCATACCTCTCCTTTCGTCAGTGTCAGGATCGAAGTTGATCCGAATAAAGTGCTGCAAACATCGGCGGAAACATTCGCGGATGCTGAGAAGCGGTTCATCAGCAGATAGCCGAGCGCCAGGGAACTGACCGAGATCATGGCAATCTTTGCATCACCCTGGATCTTCGCGTTCCGGCCTTTTTTCAGAAGGATGACAGCAGCCGCGACTGTCAGCGGCAGGATCACGAACATTTTCTGATCCGTCATATGCAGAACAGCGGAAATGGCCATCGCACCAAAAGCGACATGGGACAGACCGTCACCGATATAGGAATAACGTTTCAGTACCAGCAGCACGCCCAGCAATGAGGAGCACAGGGAAATCAGCACACCGACGATCAGGGCATAGCGGACAAACGGATACTGCAGATAATTCAGAATAATATCCATGGTTATGCCGCCTTTCCCCTGTTCTTTTCCCGATAGGAAAGATATTGCTGTTTGGTGCCGAAGAAATGCGTGTCTTCGAACGAAAGAATATGGGTGGCAAGCTGCAGTGCCATATCGACATCATGGGAAATCATGATGATCGTCATGCCTTCTTTGTTCAAAGAACGGATCGTATCATACATGATCTTTGTGATCTGCGCATCAAGACCGGTCACCGGTTCATCCAGAACCAGCAGATCTTCCGTCGCGCATAACGCCCTTGCCAGAAGCACACGCTGCTGCTGGCCGCCGGAAAGATGACGGTAGCTTTTTTTGCGCAGATCGCTGATCTGCAGCTTTTCCATGTTTTTCTTCGCAATTTCGTGATCTTCTTTCTGATAGAAGAAATGACGGCCGAGATGATTCTGACGGCCGGAAAGAACGACCTCCTCGACTGAGGCGGGAAAGTCTTTCTGCACGAGCGTCTGCTGCGGCAGATAGCCGATCTGTTCCTGTTTCAGACCATCGCCGAAAAGGACTTCACCGCTGTAGGGCTTCAGAAGTCCAAGGATCGTTTTCATCAATGTCGTTTTGCCGGATCCGTTCTCACCGATAATACAGAGGAATTCTCCCCTGTTCAGCGTGAAATTCAGATTTTCGACGATCGGACCGTCTTCATATCCGAGAACGAGATCACGGCATGTGATCAGCGCCATATATCAGTTCAGACCTTTCTTCAATACTTCAAGATTGCTTTCCATAATGGAAAGATATGTATTCTTTTCCGCCTGCTCGGCTGTCACCGACTGCATTGAATTCAGCACCAGAATGTCACGCGTCTTGTCATTGCTTGAAGCGATGACCGTATCAGCGATATCGGAGGAAGAATTCTCGATCGTGAAAACATGGCGGAGGTTCAGTTCATCCAGCTTGCTGCTGAGGAAAATCACAGTTTCAAAGCTGGCCTGGGTTTCCGCTGAACAGCCCGGGAATGCGGCATAGTAATTCAGTCCGAGTTCCTTCATCAGATAAACGAACGGAAATCTGTCCGCAAAGACAACGGTATCCGTGCTGCCTTCGGAAACAGCCTGCTGATAAGCTTTGTTAAGTTCTGTGAGCCTGGCGGCGTAGTTTGTCTGGTTTTCTTTATACGTACCGGCATGTGCTGCGTCATAACGGGAGAGTACAGATGCGATACTGTCGGTGCAGGCAGCGGCATTGCCGAGGGAAAGCCAGATATGTTCATCCTTCTCTTCCTCGTGTTCATGTTCTTCATGTTCTTCATCCGCAGTCATGCCTTCCAGGATTTCTTCATCGATCAGTGCATCTTTCAGAACGTCCATCAGACATACAGCGTGCAGACTTTCCGGTGCTTCCTTGAGCACGTCTTTCACCCATTCGTCAGACTCACCGCCGATATAGATAAACAGATCAGCACTGTGTATGGCAATGATATCCTGTGCGCTGGGCTGAAAGTTATGCATGTCAGAGCCGTTCTTCATCAGCAGCTGAACATTTGTATCAGTACCGGCTGTGATTTCCCTTGTCCAGTCATAGATTGGAAATACAGTCGTCACGACCTGAAATCCATCCTGCTCAGTCATGCTATCAGATGGTGCTTCGCAACCGGAGCCCAATACCAGAAACAGAACGGATATAACAGTCATTAACTTTCTGATCATTGTGATGCCTCCTTATTCTGTATTTCGGCGCATTCACTGCAGATGCCGAAGAATACAGTGCGTTCCGGCAGGACCCGGAATCCGTGGTCTTCCAGAATGTGATCTTCAAGTTTTGTGATCTCGTCACAATGCAGATGGATCAGTCTGCCGCACTGGATACATTTGCAGTGATAACAGGATGATCTCTGCGTGCTGCTGTGGCCGCTCAGTTCAAAACAGGCCGGTGTGTTCTCGTCGACAATGGACTTGATGACGATTCCTTCGTCAAGCAGTCTCTCAAGATGCCGGTAGATCGTTGTCAGGCCGATCCTGTGTCCCTGCTGCTTCAGCACAGTATAAAGATCCACAGCGGTAAAATGCTCCTGCGGATGTTCTTCCATATATTTCAGAACGATTTCCTTCTGATTTGTGCGATAGATCTTTTTATGATTCATAAATTGAAAACCATTTTCAATTTTAATCTCTTTCGTTCTACTGTCAAGCAATATGAACGCTGCAATTCACCTTTGCAAAAGAAAAAAGACCATGCCACCGCATGGTCTTCGTTTCATCAGTCGATTTCGAGATCGCCTGTATACAGACGGTAGTAGATGCCCTTCTTTTCGAGCAGGGATTTGTGGTTGCCCCTTTCGATGATATGGCCATGGTCCATGACCATAATGGCATGGGAGTTCTTGATCGTCGACAGACGGTGGGCAATGACGAACGTCGTTCTGTGACGCATCAGATTGTCGAGACCGTTCTGAACCAGTTTCTCAGTACGGGAGTCGATCGAGGAAGTCGCTTCGTCGAGAATCAGAACCGGCGGATTTGCCAGAGCCGCGCGGGCAATGGCAAGCAGCTGACGCTGGCCCTGGGACAGTGAACTGCCGTCACCGCTCAGCTGTGTCTCATAGCCGTTCTCCAGATGTCTGATAAAGGAATCGGCATTGGCGAACTTCGCGGCATCAACAACCTCTTCATGGGTCGCATCAGGCCGTGCGTATTTGATATTGTCTTCGATCGATCCGGTAAAGAGATGAGTATCCTGCAGAACGATACCGAGTGACTTTCTCAGATCGCTTTTCTTGATCAGTTTGACGTCGATGCCGTCATAGGTGATACTGCCGGACTGAACGTCGTAGAAACGGTTGATCAGATTGATCATCGTTGTCTTACCGGCACCGGTCGCACCGACGAACGCCAGCTTCTGACCCGGTTCGGCATAGAGGTTGATATCATACAGGATCTGCTTATCCGGAACATAGGAGAACTGCACGTCATGGAAACGGACGTCACCTTTCAGCGGAACAAGTTCAATTGATCCATCCGGATGAATATGTTTCCATGCCCACTGGCTGGTTTCATAATCGGATTCCTCAACTGTTCCGTCCGGATAGATCTTGGCATTGACAAGTGTTACCTTGCCTTCGTCGACTTCCGGTTCTTCATCCAGCAATGCGAAGATACGTCTTGCACCGGCCATTGCCATGATGACGGAATTCATCTGCTGGGCAACCTGTGAGAACGGCATATTGAATGATTTGTTCAGAGCCAGGAAGGATGCCAGCTGTCCCAGTGTCAGTTTTGTAAAACCGCCGAGGACAAGAATGGAACCGATCACCGCGGTCATCACATAGGAGATGTTGCCGATATTGTTTGTCACCGGACCGGTGATATTGGCATACTTGTTCGCTTTGTTGGCGGAATCACGCAGATTGTTGTTCAGTTCGTTGAAATGGGTGATCGCCTTGCTTTCATAATTGAAGACTTTAACGACTTTGGCGCCTTCCATCATTTCTTCGATGTAGCCGTTTTCCTTGCCGAGGTCATTCTGCTGACGCATGAAGTATTTGCCGGACTGCCGCATGATCTTACGAAGAATATACTGCAGAATGAAGACCATCAGGATGGCAAGCAGAGTCAGCGGAATGGATATCGTGATCATTGAGATAAAGACCATGACGACTGTCAGCAGTGAATTGAAGAACTGCGGAATCGACTGGGAAATGACCTGTCTCAATGTATCGGTATCGTTGGTGTAGATGGACATGATCTCACCGTGCGGGTGTGTGTCGAAGTATTTGATCGGCAGCTTTTCCATATGTTCGAAAAGCTGTTCACGGATCTCTTCGATCGTTCCCTGGGTGACCCGGATCATTGTCCGCTGATGAATGAAATTGGCCAGGATGCCGCAGCCGTAGATCATGGCCATCTGCATCAGTCTGGCAGCCAGCGGACCGAAATCCTTCGAGCCGGTTTCAACCATCGGTGTGATGTAGCCATCGATCAGGGTTCTCTGGAACAGCGATCCCTGCACCTGAACCCAGGCGGCGAGAATAATACATACAATGACGAGAATGATCTGGAAGCGATAGCGCTTCATGACAAAGCCGATCAGTCTGCCAAGCACTTTGGTATCGAGTTTTTCACCGGTGCTCATCGCACGTCCTCTTGGTCCGCTCATTCGTCGTCATCTCCTTTCTTCTGTGTCTCATAGATTTCCTGATAGATCGCGTTGGTCTTCAGGAGGTTGTCCGGTGTGTCGAAACCGGAGATCGAACCGTTGTCCAGCACGAGGACACGGTCAGCGTCTTCAATCGAGGAAATACGCTGGGAGATAATGATTTTCGTGACTTCCGGCATCGTACTCTTCAGAGCCGTACGGATCCGCTGATCAGTTGCCGTGTCACATGCCGAAGTGGAGTCATCCAGGATCAGGACCTTCGGCTTCTTCAGCAATGCCCTGGCAATGCACAGACGCTGTTTCTGACCGCCTGATACATTGGCACCGCCCTGTTCGATAAAGGTATCGTAGCCGTTCGGGAAGGAACGGATGAAGTCGTCGACGTTGGCTTTGAGGCAGACGTCGACCATTTCCTCATCCGTGGCATTCTCGTTGCCCCATCTGAGGTTGTCCTTGATGGTGCCCGAGAACAGGACGTTCTTCTGCAGCACCATGGCGACAGAATCACGCAGAGCCTGCAGATCGTATTCCCTGACATCACGGCCGCCGATCATGACTTCGCCTTCCGTGACATCATACAGACGCGGCAGCAGAAGTGTCAGTGAACTCTTGCCGGAACCGGTGGCACCGATGATACCGATCGTTTCACCGGATTTGATATGCATGTCGATATCGTGCAGAACTTCCTTGTCCTTGCCTTCATAGTAGCCGAAGCCGACATGGTTCAGATCGATCGATCCGTCCTTGATTTCGGTAACCGGATTCTCCGGGTTGGTGATCGACGGTTTTTCTTCGAGCACTTCGACGATACGCTTGGCACTGGCGGCCGACATCGTCAGCATGACGAAGATCATCGACAGCATCATCAGACCCATCAGAATGTTCATCGTGTAGGTAAACATCGACATCAGCTGGCCGGTTCCCAGTTCACCGCCGGTGATCAGATGGGCACCGAACCAGGACAGCGCGATCATGCAGGAATATGCTGTCAGTGACATGATCGGACCGTTCAGCACGATCAGTGATTCAGCCTTTTCAAACAGTCCCTGCAGGGTCTTGGCCGCTTTCTTGAACTTCGACGTTTCCGCATCTTCCTTGACATATGCCTTGACGACACGGATGTTCGTCACGTTTTCCTGCACGCTTTCGTTCAGCGCGTCATACTGCTGGAAAACCTTTGAAAAACGGCCGTATGTCTTTGTGGTGATGTAACCGAGCGTGCAGCCAAGGAACACCAGTGCGACCAGGAAGATCCTGGAAAGCTTCGGTGAGATCCTGAAGGTCATGATCATCGCGATGATGATCGTCAGCGGTGCTCTGATGCACATGCGCAGGATCATCATGAAAGCATTCTGCACATTGGTCGCATCGGTACCAAGACGCGTCATCAGACCGGATGTCGAGAACTTGTCGATATTGGCAAAACTGAAGCGCTGGATATTGGCGAACATATCCTCACGCAGATTTTTGACAAAGCCGGTCGCCGCAAAGGCAGCCAGGTTGCCGCTCATAATGCCGCAGAACAGCGACAGGAACGCGCAGATGACCATGATCAGACCGTATTTGTATACGACTGACATATCACCCATGCCGACACCCTTGTCAACAATGACCGACATGATGTACGGCAGGCTGAGTTCCATGACGACTTCGCCTACCATGAACAGCGGAGCTCCGATCGACGCGCCTTTGTATTCACGGATCTCCGCCATCAGACGTTTAATCATAATTGATCTTCCCCCTCTCTGATATTCTGTTTCACTTTCTCAAGCGCTGCAAACAGCGCATCTTTTTCTTCTTCGCTGAAACCCCGGAAGAAGAGTTCCTCATCAGCCTGCAACAGTTCATGCATGTTTTTTTCCATGATGCGGGCTTTGTCCGTCATGACGATTTCCTTCAGACGGCCGTCATCAGGCACCGGGATCCGTTCGATATAGCCATTCTTTTCCAGTCCCTGCAGTATGCCGGTCACCGTGGAACGGCGCAGGTCGAACTCTTTTTCAATATCCTTCTGATAGACCGGCTCATCCTGATGTCTGTGGAGGTAATGTACGATACCACCCTGCGCGAAACTGACATCGTCATAGCCAAGCTTCGCCCGCTTGGCATCGATGTAACGGTTCATTATGATTCTCAGTTCCCGCAGGGCATAACCAAGTTTTTTCTCATATTCACTCATACTTAGTTCGCCCCCTAACAAGTATAATGTTAGGCCACGAACTAATTGTTGTCAAGACGGTACCGGCAAAGAATGACGGTATATTTTTCAACTGTTCTTCGACGATGCTATAATGAAATCAGATCATAAGGAAGGACATATATAATGACAAGAATCAATGAGGTTTACGCAGCCATCAAAAAAGACCCTTCCCTGCTTTCAGCTATTGGTAAAGCGGAAAACACGGAAGTTGTTCCTACCAGAGCCATGCCCGGAATGTCTGAGCCAGCCGCTGCCGACGCATTAAGAGAGATTCTCGGCAGTGATGTCAGCGAAGAAGAACTGAACGAAGTCGCACAGGAACTGGACGCAAATAATATTTACCGTCTCTACAAGGAATCCGACGGCACCATCGATCCCGCTGAGCTGATCGAATACGCCGGTGGTCTGGACGGAACCGGTATCAGCAAGGACAATCCTTCTCTGAAAGCTCTGTTCGATGGCAAACTGCAGCTGAAGGAAATTCTTCTGATTATCCTGCTGCTGAAACTGTTCAAAAAGAAGAAGCAGGAACAGCCGGCAGCCACAAGTCCGCTGCAGTCTCTCTTCGGAGGTCAGCAGCAGCAACAGCAGACACCGGCCAATCCGCTGCAGTCCCTGTTCGGTGGTCAGCAGCAACAGCAGACACCATCCAGTCCGCTGCAGTTCCTTTTCGGCACACCGCAACAGCAGCAGACACCGGTCTACGGCAACAATCTGTTCGGTTCACTGTTAAGCGGCAGCCAGCAGCAGCCCAGCAGCAACACCTATACAATTTTCGGCAATTCCGGAAGCAGCGGCTCCAACAGCCTGCTTTCCCTGTTCGGACTCGACAGTCCTCAGCCGAACTACAACAACGCTTCAAACAACCTCTTTAACTTTATCAGCGGCAATAATGTTTCCCAGTCACCGTCACTGCTGCAGACTTTGTACGGTCTGCTGAACCAGGCCCCGTCCAACAGTGTCCACAGCAACGGCCAGATCAACGTCGGCACAGTCTTCAGCATTCTCAATGCCCTGATGAATAACAAGTAATACACTGAATAACAGCAGAAACAATAAAGGCTGTCAGTCATGACAGTCTTTTCATATGTTCTGTTTCGATCAGTCCCACAGCAGCGTATCGGTTGTCTGCAGCAGTTCCCCAAGATGCTTGCGGCAGTTTTCAATCATCGCTCTGCCCTCTTCCGTATCAAAGCCATTGCGGCGGATGCAGCGGCGCATGATGCGGGTGTAGCCGATGATCTGGGCTTTGCGGGAAATCGCTTCGATTTCCTCATCGCTCTTATCATCAAAATAGTCTTTCATTGTCTGTCGGTAAATCCTTGCGCATGTTTCGTAATCGATACCAAGGAATTCCAGGCAGTTCTGATGATCCAGTTCGCAATAGCCCTGGTAAGCGTTGAAAATCGAACCGAATTCAAATACCGGATGACCATGGCAGATCGTGTCCATGTCGATCAGCAGAGCTTCGTCGTCCTGCAGCATGACGTTCTTCAGATGGAAATCACCGTGCATCATGTGATTGTCATCCGGAACAGCCGCGATCAGATCATGCAGTTTCTGATACTGATCTTCCGGCAGATAATCCTTCAGGAATTCACCCCAGTCAGCGGCGACTGCCTTCATATCCGGCATGTCTTCCGGTTTGACGATGGTGCCGTGGATCTTTATCAGAAGATCGACGGACATGCCAACCAGTTCTTCAAGACGGGAAGGATCCTGAATCATCAGGCTGATGAAGGAAGAAGCGTTCAGCAGTTCATACACTGATCCATAGCCGTCACCAACCCGTACGACATCATAGGGAATCGCGGTCGGAATGCCGAGGACAAATGCCTTTCTGGCCAGTTCACGTTCTCTTTTGATATCCGGCAGCGCGTTCTGATCATAGTAGATCTTGACGATCGTATCTTCGTCAATACGGTAGACTTTACCGTTGGCACCCTGACCGATGACTTCGCAGCCTTCCACCGAAATACGCCGGAACGCCTTCTGGATATCGACCATTTCCGTAAAGCCGGTCATCTCGAAAACTTCATATACGTCTTTATTGACATTGATGATCTGCATGTCCGGATATTCCCGGCGCAGTCTGAGTATGATGCGCAGACCGGCACTGGAAATATACTCCAGGTGGTCAGCGTCGATCAAGAGATTCTCATGCTCGTTTGCCTTGCATGCTTCACGGATCTCCGCTTCCACATCCGTGGCGTTGTTGGAATCCACATGACCAATCAGATATATCGTCAGAACCTTGCTGTCTGTCATTGCTTCAATCAGTTTCATGTTCGCCTCCCTGAAATAGAATTGTTAGATACTTGCTGTATTCCTGCCAGGCAGGATAATCTCTCAGATCTTCCGTCAGTATTCTGACCTGTCCGTAATACCAGGCCTGCTTGGCGGGATCACTCTGATTAAACAACTGCCACATGGCGCTGCCCTCTTTTTTGTAACTGCGGTAAAATGCTCTGATATTTGCCAGTTTATCAGCGAGCCACATGATTTTGACATTGATATCATCAGTGTCTCGCAATTTGGCAAGCGATTCCTGTTTACGGAGCACCCATGTCTCACTGGCCGGTCTGTCACGGTGTTTGTCCTCTGTTTCAGAGGCGACATAGCGGTATACCCGCGGACCGAATTCAGCTTTGATTTCGGCCAGTGATGTTTCAGTGTCTTCCACCGTGTCGTGCAGCAGGCAGGATATCGGGATCATTAGTCATCGAAGCGGCGATCGTCGCCACTTCCATCGGATGCAGCAGGTACGGAATATCTTCCGCCTTCCTTCTCATGCCATGATGTTTCTGCATGGCATAAACAAGGGCTTTTTCAAATACATCCGGTTCCATGATCACCTCTTCAGCAAATGTTTGATACGCAGAACATTCTTGCCGTCCTTATATTCATAACTGACGTCGTCCATCAGTTTGCGGACCATGAAGATGCCCAGTCCGCCGATTTTCCTCTCTTCGGCGGAAAGCGAAACATCCGGGTCTTCGAAGGACAGCGGATCATACGGATGGCCATTGTCAATGAACGTAATGACAACCGCCGGCGGATCTTCTTCCACTTCCACCTGCACGGTCGCCGGACCGACATCCGGTTTGTACGCATAGCGGGCAATATTGCTGAAGAGTTCGTCAATGGCAATATTGATCTGTTTGATCACTTTGTCCGGCAATATAATCTTTTCCAGTTTCCGGTCAACAAATTCTGTGACGGCGGGAATATTATCAAGCGTTGCGGTAATTGTCATTTCTTTCATATTGCTGCCTCCAAAATATCGCAGGCCGACCATCGTGATATCGTCAAACTGCACAGCGTCACGGGTAAATTCGAAAATGCTGTCTTTCATGTCATTCAGAAGATCATACATGGAGCGTTCCGGATCTTTATTCAGAACGTCGGTCATCCGATCAGTGCCGAACATCTCACCTTCCGGATTGTTGGCTTCCGGTGCGCCGTCGGTATAGACATAGACGCAGTCACCGGCATTCAGATCAATATCATAATTCTTGTATTTTATGTTATTCATACCGCCGATGACAAAGCCATGTTTGTCTTTCACCAGTTCAAACTGACCGCCAGCCCGCTGAATGTATGGATATTCATGACCGGCATTGGCGCAGACCATATGACCGGTCGAGAGTTCCAGAATGCCCAGCCAGACGGTGACGAACATTTCCGCTTTGTTGTTCTCCATGATGCTGTCATTGACAGCCTTGAGAATCGCGGCCGGATCGTTGCCGATCATCTTGGCGTTGTTGAAGATCATCATCTTGGATACCATCATGAACAGCGCGCCGGGAATGCCCTTGCCGGAAACATCAGCGATCAGCACAGCCAGATGGTCTTCATCGATCTTGAAGAAATCATAGAAGTCACCGCCAACTTCCTTGGCCGGATCCATCAGGGCATAGATATCAATGACATCCGTCAGATCCGGGAACGGCGGGAAGTCAGAAGGCAGTGTACCCTTCTGGATCCGTTCCGCGATTTCCATTTCGGAATTCAGATGTTCCTTCTCCAGTGTGACCTTCAGCATGTTTTCGTAGTATTCCGCAATGTCCGTTTCCATCTCTTCCAGGACATTGCTCAGGTTTTCAATTTCATCCATCGTATGAATACCCAGATTCCGGAAATGCCGGCTGTCCAGCGAGCCGCTTTCCTTGTCATGGCTGTAGCCGCTGGCTGCCTGAGCAAGACGGTTGATCGGGTTGGTGACTTTGCGGTTGATATACAGCACAAAAGCCAGCGTCATGACGAAGGAAACCGTCATCAGGATCAACACGAAGGCAACCAGGAACTGGGCTGAAATCGTCATGATCCGCCGCATGTCGACATCACTGAAGACCGCGTATTCATAGTTGTCAGTCGAGCGCAGGACATATCGGCTGGCGCAGACAAGGCCGAACATATCACTTCGCAGCAGCATATACTCCGGCATATCGTCCGTCGCCGCAAAAATGTCGATGTCTTCGTTCTGGAAGATCGCATAGGCTCCCGGCATCATACCGGTGTCGCTTTTATCAGAGTCCAGTACATAGACAATGTGGTTGGCATCTTTGTCATAGATCGCAAGATAGACACTGTTAAGCTCACTGTGCGAACAGAAGCGGTCCAGTTCATCCTGCATGGCAAAGTATTCATCGTCACGCAGTTTGCATGTCGAGGAAATATACTGCATGTAATCGTCCAGGGTATTGCCGTTTTCAGCTGAACGGTTCTGGCCGTCTTTTTTATACGCGACGCTCTTTTTAAAGATTTAGTTGATAAGGGAAAAAACACCGTAATGATATTCCCCGTATGCAGTATATAAATTGATTGGCAAAGGAATTTTGGTGATA
>CADBEA010000033.1 GCA_902793635.1 uncultured Erysipelotrichaceae bacterium
CCCCGCATATCGACAAAGACGAGTCCTTCAGCATCGGTGATCTTCTTCACACAGTAATCCGGAACGATGGAAATGCCTTCCTCGGCCGCGACCATGATCAGGATGGATTCGACGTCGGTGGAACGGCAGACGATTTGCGGCTGATAGCCGGCTTTGTGATACAGTTCCATGAAGATGGCGTCACCGTGATTGTCAATGTGTTCGGAAGGGGACATGTAGATCAGCGGCTCGTTGCGCAGGTCAGTGCGGTCCAGATATTCCCGGCCGCCCAGCGGATGGGAGGCATACAGGACAGCTGTCAGACGGGCTTTTTCGATGGGCAGTGCCTGATATTCCGGATTGATCTGCAGGCGGGTGGAGTCCCAGGTGAAAATGATGTCATATTCATCATTCTGCAGGCCGGATGCCAGCCGGTCGGACGTGTCCCGGTAACAGGTCAGAAGAACATTGGGCAGCTGACGGTGAAAGGAACGCAGTGTATCGGAAAGGGCACTCCGTTCATACCCTTTGATGTAACCGATGCGCAGACTGCCGGAGATACCGCTGCTGGCTTCAGCAGCCCGGATCATGGCTTCATCGAGCCGGGAAAGAATACTGCGGGCGTCCTTCAGAAAACTCTGGCCGGCCGCTGTCAGAGTGATCGGCCGGGTAGAACGGTTGATCAGCTGACATCCTATACTGTCTTCGAGTGCCTTGATCTGCTGGGTCATGGCTGTCTGGGTAATATAGTTTTCCTCGGCGGCAGCCGAAAAGCTCCGGGCGGTGGCAACAGATATGAAATAACGCAGCTGGTTGATATTCATAGAGACTCCTAATATAAGTAAATCTTATATTATTATGCAGTAAACAGTCACTAAATTCAAGAAAACACATGGTTTAATATAACCATGAATCATATTAACAGAGATTACATGACAGTATTAAAGGAATATGCGGCGATTACAGCCGGCACGCTGCTGGTGGCTGCGGCGGTTGTCTATTATCTGATCCCGTGCCGTCTGGTGACAGGCAGTGTCTCCGGTCTGGCGCTGGTTCTGGACGAGATCGTTCCGCTTGGCGAGGATACGCTGGTTCTGATTCTGAACGTTCTCTGCCTGCTGGCCGGAATGAAAGCGTTCGGCCGCCGCTTCGGTATCCGTTCTGTCTATGTGTCTCTGCTTCTGCCGTTGTGCATGAAGATCCTGCCGGCTATTGTACAGCCTGTGAAGATGTACAGTCTGCCGTTGGCAGTTGTCTGTTTCCTGCTTCTGCTGACAGCCGGCCAGACGATCCTGTTTGAAAGCGGCACGGCTTCCGGCGGCATCGATACGATTGCTGAGATCCTCGCCCGCCGCACCGGTATCCGCACCGGCACAGCCATCGCGGCAGCCGGCATACTGACTTGTCTTACCGCGGCGCTTGTCTATGACTTCAAAGCGGTTCTGATCGGTATCGTCGTGACTGCCCTGAACGGCATTCTTCTGAATCTTGCTGTTCATCTGAAGACATGGCTGCGTGCCTTCCGGAATTCCGGCTTGGAAGAAGTTCCTGTATTGAAGTAAACACTGACCGGCTGATGCCGGTTTTTTTCATAAAGTACGGTATAATGGTTGTAACGAAATAATTGTTGAGGTGAATGGATATGCAAATACTGAAGATGCTGAAGAAAAAAGCAGGAATCGCCGATTTCAGCGATATCGTTTCTGTTTCCGCCGCCCGGGAAATGGCCATGCGCGGGGAACTGGAGCCACTGTATCTGATCGGTCTTCGTTTCGGCGGTGCTGAGGATCTCAGCAACTGCGTTTTCGTGCCGGTCGGAATCGCCGCGATCAAGGATCAGTATGACGACGTCATTGAGGATCTGCTGCGGGAAGGCCGCATCAAAAGCTATTCCTGTGTGCCGGAATATAAGGGACGCAGTGCCATTCCGTTCCGGCTGACCATGAAGGCTTCCTCGCCGGAAGGCAGACCCGAATTCACTGAAACGATCAATATCTGGTAAAGGAGAAATACTGTATGGCTGAAGATATTCGCAAAGTAAAAGATGTCAGCGGCATCAAGGAATTCAATGCTGTCTATCAACTGCCGGACTGCGTGGTCCTGGACAGTGCCTATTGTTCAATGGGACGCATGATCGGTTTCAAGGCGTGCCAGATCAGCGGATATACATATTATGATGCAAACACGCTGCTGGAACTTGTACCGCAGTACGGTGTCAGCAAAGACGACGTGGACCTCTATGAACAGAAACTGCGTACCCGTTCATTTACCGTGGAAGAACTGCAGGCTGATGAAGAATTTGTCAGACTGTCGAAGATCTTTGATGAGGCGGTGGATATCGCATTGAGCAAGGGCAGATGCCTGATCCACGACCGCGTCAGCAAGGAAGAAGTGCTGGCCAAGGGCTACAGCTGCGTCAGTGCCATGACGTATGCGACGGATATCAAAGCCAAGATCGTCAAAGCCAGAACTTCACCGATTTACGAGAATGTCAAAGATGACAGCGCGGTCATCGCCGGTATCGCCGAAGAAGACATGATCCGCAGGAACTGGAAGCGCGGCCACAGCAAGTATGAGTGGGGCTGCCTGGAAACCTACGATATGGCATTGAACAGCGACGCGTTCGGACGTGACTTCACGGCTGAACTGCTGGCTTCCCTGATGAAACGGTAAAGCATTATGGCATTTCCGGAAAACTTTCTGTGGGGCGGGGCAACTGCTGCCAATCAATATGAAGGCGGATATGATCAGGGCGGAAGAGGCCTGTCCACCCAGGACGTCCGCAAAGCCGGCTCCCGGACTAGAAAAAGAACGGTCACATATCTGGACCGGGACGGCGTTCTGAAGGAAGCCACCCGTTTTGAACCAATGGGCATCGGTTCAAAAGGAGTTGTTGTGGAAGGGGAATATTATCCTTCCCATCAGGCGGTGGATTTCTATCATCATTACAAAGAGGACATCGCTTTGTTTGCGGAGATGGGTTTCCGCTGTTTCCGCATGTCGATCAGCTGGACAAGACTCTTTCCGAAAGGTGACGAAGAGGCAGTCAACGAAGAGGGCATCCGTTTCTATCGCGACGTGTTCATCGAACTGCGCAAATATCAGATCGAACCGCTGGTGACCCTGAATCACTTTGATCTGCCGCTGTATCTGGCCAATGAAAAAGGCGGCTGGTGCAGCCGGGATACAGTCGGTTATTTTGTCAATTACGCCCGTGCGTGCTTCACGCATTTTTCCGGGCTGGTTCATTACTGGATCACTTTCAACGAGATCAACTGCATGCTCGACTGGAACAAACTCGGCATTGTAACGGATGAAGCGGAAGAGTTCTATCAGGCCCTGCATCACGTGTTCGTTGCCTCTGCTCTGGCGGTCAGGGAAGGTCATCAAAAAGACAGCCGCAACCGCATCGGCATGATGGTCGCATACGGGGCGATGTATCCGTTTGACTGCAACCCCGATACCTATCTGAATCATCTGCAGTGCATGCACAATATGCAGTGGTATTGCGACGTGCAGTGCCGCGGTTATTATCCGGCATATAAGAAGAAGGAACTGGCGCGTCTGCAGATCCATATCGAACAGCAGGAGGAAGATGAGCGCATCCTGAAGGAAGGAACTGTTGACTTCATCGGCTTCAGCTATTACTTCTCGGTCGTCTCCAAAGCCGGCATCAACGTCATGATGACCGGTGATCAGAGTCATGCGGTGGAAAATCCATATCTGAAAAAGAACGAATGGGGCTGGCAGATCGATCCGGTCGGTCTGCGTTCAGTACTGAATGAACTGTATGACCGTTATCAGAAACCGTTATGGATCGTCGAAAACGGCTACGGCGGCATTGATAACCCGGAATATGATTTCGAAGGGGACATCAAAGCCATCCATGACGATTACCGCATTGCCTATCTGCGGGCCCATATCGCTGAGATGAAGAAAGCAGTGGAACTGGACGGCGTTGATCTGCTAGGCTATACGCCATGGGGCTGTATTGACCTGATTTCCGCCGGAACCGGGGAAATGTCCAAGCGATATGGCTTTATCTATGTGGAAATGGACGATCAGGGCAGGGGTTCACTGCGCCGTTTCCGCAAAGATTCCTTCTATTGGTATCAGAATGTGATCCATACCAACGGAGAAGAACTGTAAGCCCGGTATTCCGGGCTTATGATATATTTCGACAGAATTTGTCGTAAATCGGTTGACAGATCTTTCCGTAAAATATATGATACGACAGAACGTGACGAAATAGTAAAAGAGGGTTTATGGCAGGAATCAGTGATCTGAAAATGGAAAATATCCGTGATGTCAGGGCCTGTTTCTATACAGGCGGGACATGGACGAAGAATCAGCTGAGCCGGAAGACGGGGCTGTCGCTGGCCGGAACGACAAATGTGCTGAAGTATCTTCTTGAGAAGAAGGAGATCCTGCAGAGCGGCAAGGCAGCATCCAAAGCCGGCCGGAAATCGAAGCAGTATATCCTGAATCCGGACAGTTGTCATATCGGTACAGTCAAGATCATGTATGGCCGCTGGAATCACAACGTTGAAATCGCCGCCATGCGGCTCAACGGTGAATGCATGCTGTCGGAAAGCGCCGGTGACACACTGTGTGACAGTGCCTTTCTGATGAACATGATCAGGATCCTTCTCAAGGAAGATCCGCTGATATCGGTGCTGGCCATTTCACTGCCCGGCACAGCCAGTAACGGCCGCATTGAAACATGTGACGTCGCGGCTTTGGAAGGCATTGATCTTGGTACCATGATCGATCAGGAATTCAATGTTCCGTATATGATCGAAAATGATGTCAATACGGCCTGCATCGGTTTTGGCAGCGACCATCCGGATATCAGAAATCTGGCTCTGATCTATCAGCCGGAAATGTCACTGACCGGCTGCGGCATTATGATCAACGGCACGTTGTATAACGGCTGCCGTCATGCGGCCGGTGAAATCAAGCATATGCCGCTGCGGGAAGCGAACGACCCGGTATCGCTCATGCAGGCACAGATCGAAGCATTGTGCGCTGTGCTGAATCCGGAAATGATCGGCTGGTACAGCGATGTGATCATCGGTGATCCGGATTTCTCCGCCCGCCTCAGACTGCCGGAGCAGCTGAAGTGTGAAACGGTGAAACTGAGCGGCTTCACAGAACTGATCGACCGCGGTCTGTTTGGCATCGGCATGCGGACACTTGTATATCTTTAAACGTATGATTCAGAAAAGGAGACAAGAATGATTACGGATTATCATATTCACTGTGAATTCTCTGATGACTCCAGAGAAACAATGGATGCGCAGATCAGGCGGGCCATTGAACTTGGTCTGGATGAGATCTGTTTTACCGATCATGTCGACTACGGCATCAAAAAAGACTGGGACGAAGGTGATATCGTCTGGCGCGGTGGCGACGGCATCGGGACATCGGTTGACGAAATGGATCCCTGTGCCAACGTCAACTATCCTGAATACTTCGCCAAGATCGACCGCATGCGTGAGACATACAAGGGAAAGATCGTCATTAAAAAAGGTCTGGAATTCGGCATTCAGACGGTCACGCTTGATCAGTACAGAAAACTGTATGCGAAATACCGTGATCAGCTGGACTTTGTTCTGCTGTCCATGCACCAGGTGGACAACCTGGAATTCTGGACCCAGGACTTCCAGCGCGGCAGAAGTCAGAAGGAATACAACGAGAAGTATTATCAGGAAATCTACGACGTCATGAAGCAATTCAAGGACTACAGTGTACTGGCACATCTGGACCTGCTGGTCCGCTATGATCCGGCCGGCCGCTATCCGTTTGAAAACTGCCGTGATCAGATCGCCGAGATTCTGAAACTGGCGATTCACGACGGCAAGGGCATTGAACTGAATACGTCTTCCTGGCATTACGGTCTTGATGACATTCAGCCGAGCCGTGATATCTGGCGGCTGTATAAAGACCTTGGCGGCAGGATCCTGACGATCGGATCAGACGCCCATACCACCCGATTCCTGGCGGATCATATGCAGGACGCAATGAAGATCCTCCACGGAGAACTCGGATTTGAAGAGTTCTGCACATTTGATCATATGAAGCCGATCTTCCACAGGTTTGAATCATGATGAGTGAAAAAGAAAAAATGCTGGCGGGAAACTGGTACGACGCCAACTACAATGAAGAACTGATTGCCCTGCGTAAAAGGGCACAGTCGTTATGCACGGAACTCAGTGCTGTGCCGCCGACCAATGAGGAAGCACGGCAGGAACTGCTGCAGAAACTGTTCGGCAGGATCAACGACCATCTGGATCTGATTACGCCGTTCTTCTGTGACTACGGCACCAATATCCATCTTGGTTCCTATGTTTTCATCAACACCAACTGCTATCTGATGGACTGCGCTGACATCACGATCGGCGACCATACCTTTATCGGCCCGTTCTGCGGCATCTACACAGCATCACATCCGATGCAGTATAAATACCGCAATCAGGGACTCGAGAAGGCTTCACCGGTAAAGATCGGTGACAACTGCTGGATCGGTGCCAATGTCAGTATCCTGCCGGGTGTGACAGTCGGCAGCGGCTGTGTGATCGCCGCCGGAGCAGTAGTCACGCATGACCTGCCGGACAATGTTCTGGCTGCCGGTGTACCGGCCAGTGTCGTCCGTGTCATTGATCAGGATGCACCGCTGGAAGAATAACACCGCTTCCGGCTGAATGAATTTATTGATTCCACTGATACAGAAACACAGACAGTCAATTTGACTGTCTGTGCTTTTTATTATTCGGATAAGACATGCAGTACGGCGCGGATCTTTTCCGCATCGACAGCATAGTAGTCTTCCAGATCATGAAGAGAGGACTTCGCTGACATATGCAGCTGGCGGATGCCGGTTTCCTGTACCGTCTGTAAGGCATTGGCCGCGCTGACGCCGCCGCCCGGCAGGATCTCGATACAGCTGCCGTATGTTTCATGCAGGGTTTTCAGCAGGGGAAAGCCGGGAATGACGGAGTCCTCTTTACCGCTGGTCAGTATGCGGTCGATCTGACAGGAAAGCAGGGTCTCGATGGCTGCGAAGGGATCTTCCGCGGCATCGAATGCTTTATGGAAGACAGCTTCCTTCTGATAGGAATGGATCAGTTCAGCCATTTTTCGGGTATTTGCTTCATCAACCGATCCGTCTTCCTGCAGAAAGCCGAAGACAATGCCGTCGGCGCCGTTCTTCAGAAAGACTTCCGCATCGGCGAACATCATTTCCTTTTCGGTTTCCGTATAGCAGAACCCGGCCGGCCGCGGCCGTACCATGGCAATGATCTTTTTGTCAGTGGCTTTCCGGGCAGCACGCATCAGGGAAAAAGAAGGTGTCAGACCGCCCAGTTCGAGGGCGCAGTTCAGTTCGATCCTGTCGACTTCGGGGATGGCACATGCCGTCAGTACGTCGTCGTAGCTGCCGCAGCATATCTCAATTGTAATTCCGTTGATCATATGATCTCCTGTAAAAAAGTGACGGTATTCCGCCACTATTATAACAGTTCCTTCAGAATGATATTGCCATCCCGTTCAGGGGAAACGGAAACCATCGCGATATCCGTACCGCAGTATTCCTCGATAAAGCGGATATACTTCTGACAGTTTTCCGGCAGTTCTTCGAATCTGCGGATCTGCGAGATGTCTTCCTGCCAGCCGTCAAAGACTTTGTAGACAGGTTCCGCATCGGCATAATCCTTCAGTGAAGCAGGAACCGTGTCATATACTTTGCCGTTGATCCGGTAGCCGATGCAGACAGGCAGCTTGTCATAGCCGCTCAGCACGTCAATCTTGGTCAGGGCGATGTCAGTCAAACCGTTGATCAGCACTGCCTGACGGACAACCGGCAGATCCAGCCAGCCGCAGCGTCTTGGCCGGCCGGTCGTGGCACCGTATTCAAATCCTTTTTCCCGCAGGGATTCACCTGTTTCGTTCAGCTGTTCGGTGACAAAAGGTCCTTCGCCGACCCGGGTCGAGTAGGCTTTGACAACTCCGATGATCCTGTCCAGACGGCGCGGTGAGATACCGATACCGGTGCAGACACCGGCGGAAGTAGGTGAAGAAGAAGTGACATACGGATAAGTTCCGTAATTGATATCCAGCATGTTGGCCTGAGCGCCTTCGAAGAGAACCATCTGACCAGCTGCCAGGGCTTTGTTGACCTTGTCGGTGGCGTCGATGATCATCGGCAGCAGTCTTTCCCGGATGGCTTTGAAGGAGGCGAGCATTTCCTCATAATCAAACGGTTCGCCGTTGTAGATCTTGACGATCTCCTCATTTTTCAGCCGCAGGGTATTCTGCAGTTTTTCCGTGAAGACATCCCAGTCACGCAAATCGCAGACACGGATGCCGATACGGGTGTATTTGTCAGCATAGCAGGGACCGATGCCGTTTTTGGTGGTGCCGAGTTTCAGATCGCCGGCCCGCTGTTCCATCAGTTCGTCGAGACGGACATGATAGGGCATCAGCAGATGGGCGCGGTCACTGATGCGCACATGGTCGCATTTCAGACCGCCTTTTTCCAGTGTGTCGATTTCTTCCAGAAGCACAAACGGATTGATGACGACGCCGGGACCGATGATGCATAACGCACTTCTGCTGAGGATCCCGGACGGCAGCAGATGCAGAATGGTTTTCTTTCCGTCGACGACGACCGTGTGTCCGGCGTTGTTACCGCCCTGGAAACGCACGACCATATCGACATGCGAAGCGAGAAGGTCGACGACTTTGCCTTTGCCTTCGTCACCCCATTGTGAACCTACAACGACATAACCTGCCATAATTCAGTTTCTCCTTATGTTCTTTGACTGAACAATGATAGCACAAACAGCCGGCAGATAAAATCCAAAGAAGTTTTTTTGAATAAAGTGTATGATTATGTGGAGGTGATGAAAATGAGTGAAAATGTTAACAGTGAAAACTGCAGCCATCATTGTGAAGGCTGTTCTGTAGAAAACTGCGGTGCCCGTCAGAATCCGCAAAGTCTGCTGATCGAACCGGATTCCCGTTCTTCGATTCGCCGGATCATCGGCGTTGTGTCCGGCAAAGGCGGTGTTGGCAAATCCTTCGTGACATCGATGCTGGCTGCCGAGATGCAAAGACGCGGCAAGAGAACAGCAGTTCTGGACGGCGATATTACCGGCCCGAGCCAGGGAAAGGCGTTCGGTATCAAAGAAAAGGCTTATGGTGACGGCGAACTGATCATTCCGGCTTATACCAAAAGCGGTATTCAGCTGATCAGCACGAATATGCTGCTGGAAAATGACGATACGCCGGTTTTATGGCGCGGCCCGATGGTTGCCAATATTCTCAAGCAGTTCTATCAGGAAGTTTACTGGAATAACGTAGACGTCATGTTTGTTGACATGCCGCCGGGAACCAGTGATGTACCGCTGACTCTGTTCCAGTCATTCAAGCTGGACGGCATCATTGTCGTGACCAGCCCGCAGGAACTGGTATCGATGATCGTCGAGAAGGCCATCAACATGGCCAACGCCATGAATGTCAAAGTTCTCGGTCTGATCGAGAACATGTCCTATGTGGAATGCCCGAAGTGCCATGAAAAGATGTATGTCTTCGGCAAGTCCCACATCGACGCCACGGCTGACAAATTCAATCTGCCTGTGCTGGCCCGTATTCCGCTTGATCCGGCGATTGCCGAGGCAAGCGATGCCGGCACGATCGAAGATATTGAAGTCCCGCAGATCAAAGAAGCGGTCGATTTCATCGAAAATCTTTGATTTCTTCACAGAGAGTTCACATTAGCCTGTCAGACTGATACTGCAAAGGAGAACGACAATGACCAGGATACTGATTACTGATGACGAAGCGAAGATCCGTGAACTGATCGTAAAATATGCCCGACACGAAGGTTTTGACACAGACGAAGCCGAAAACGGCATGGAAGCTGTGGAGAAGTGTGAAAGGGAACATTTTGATCTGGTGATCATGGATATCATGATGCCGGAGCTGGATGGTTTTTCAGCTGTCAAGGAAATCAGAAAAACACATCCGGATCTGCCATGTATCATGCTGTCGGCCCTTGGTGAGGAGTATGACCGTATCCATGGTTTTGACGTCGGCGTCGACGACTATGTTGTCAAACCGTTCTCCAGCAAAGAGTTGATGATGCGGATCCACGCCATCCTCAAGCGCACGCAGAGGGCGGCTGCATCCGGTGATCAGTTTGTCCTGAAGGGCCTTTTGATCGACTACAGTGCCCGCACGGTAACAATTGACGGGGAAAGGATCCAGCTTTCTCCGAAAGAATATGAACTTCTGGTGTATCTGGTCAGAAACGCGGGTATCGCGCTGACCAGAGAACAGCTGCTTTCCACCGTATGGGGGTATGACTTCTTCGGAGACGACCGTACCCTCGACACACACATCAAACTGCTGCGGCGTAATCTGAAGGATTACGCGTCCTATATCGTCACGCTCAGAGGGGTAGGGTACCGCTTTGAAAAAGCCGATTAGTTTAAGATGGAAAATAGCCCGCACACTGCTGCTGTTCGCGGTTTTCATCATCGGCGTTCTGTTTGTCTTTGAAGAGTTCCTGCTGGAACCGATGTATGAAGACAACAAGATCTCGACGGTAAAAAACGTCTCCGACAGTATCGTCGCGATACTGCAGCAGGGTGACGAAATCAGTGAAGAGGTCCTGTTCCAGTATCAGATGCAGAACGATACCTGCGTCCGCGTCATCGAGACGGATGAGGATATCTTCATGCCGCCGGAAACGATGAATTACGGCTGTCTTCTCTACCGTATGAATCCGCTGGAACTGACGCAGCTGATCGACGCGGCGGCAGCCAGTGAAGACGGTACGTATCTTGCCAACGAAACACCGTTCATGAACGGCAAAACAGACAGTTTCGGCAAGAAAGAAGCCGACGGAATGCGGAGTATCACCTATACCCGCCTGGTGGCAAATGAGGATGGTGATTATACAGCGGTCATCGTGAATACCGGCTTCTCGCGGGTCAATGACGCATCCCGAACCCTGAACAGGCAGCTGCTCTATATCGGCATCATACTGATTCTGGCCATCGTGCTTCTGACCTTCCTGATGGATGTTCAGATTGCCAGGCCGCTGACCCTGATCAATCAGGAAGCAAAGAATCTGCCGGAAGGAAAGTACACCTATGATCCTTCCACCGACCGTTATCAGGAAGCCAGGGAACTCAATGAAACACTGCAGCAGGCGGCTCTGGATATCAACAAGGCGGAACAGGCCCGGCGCGATCTGATCGCCAATGTATCGCATGACCTGCGGACACCGCTGACCATGATCAGCGGTTACGGCGAAATGATGATCGACATGCCGGAGGAAAAGAACGATGAGAATCTGCAGATCATCATCGATGAATCCAAACGGCTCTCAGCGCTGGTCAACGATCTGCTCGATCTTTCAAGAATTGAAGAGGGAAAGATCGTTCTGCAGAAGGAAAACTTCGACCTGCATGAGATGATCAGCACCGAGCTGCGCAAATACGACGTTTATACCAACACCGAAAACTATCAGATCGAATACTTCCCGGCTTATCACTGCATTGTCAATGCGGACCGCCGGCGGATGGAACAGGTCTTCAACAACTTCATGACCAATGCCATTCACTACGGCGGTGATGCCAGACATATCATTGTCAGGGAAGTGAAGATGGATGACAGCGTTCAGGTGCAGATTCAGGACTTCGGCGAAGGAATCGCGGAAAAAGACCTGGAAAACATCTGGGACCGTTATTACAAGATCGATAAACAGCATGTCCGCTACAGCAGCGGCAGCGGCCTTGGTCTGGCCATCGTCCGCAGTATTCTCGAATTGCATGAAGCTCGCTACGGCGTCAATTCCGAGCAGGGCAAAGGCAGCACGTTCTGGTTTGAACTGCCTTTAGCAAAGCAGGACGAAAACGAAGCCGAGGCATAAAAACGGCGCGAAAGGGATCCGTACATGGATCTCTTTTTTCGTGATGCAGTACAGAAGGGCAAGTCCGGAGGCAATTACCAGGACGCACAGGATCCTCATCCCGCACCGCAGAGCCATGGCAGCACACAGTTTGACATCGCCGAAACCGAGCACACCGGCCAGGGAAAACAGTGAGAGTACAGCGAAAACAGCCAGAGCCCAGACATAATCCGGGCGGCCGGCCAGCGCCTGCAGTGAGATGAGGATCCAGCCGGCGTCCGGTATCTCCATGGTACGGTAATCATACCAGGAGATATATACAAGCAGCGGCATCAGAAGATAAGGGTGGAGGTAAAACTTTGTCATATCGAAAAGATCTGTTTCATGGGACGTCCGCATGCTCCGAACTGATGCCGCTGGGGAAGGAGGCAAAAGATTTTCTGATCTGTGCCGGAAGCTGCGCGGCGTCCTCAATCTTACTATTGCCGTCAGAAGGCCGATTCCCTGTGATATTTTTGTGAAATAATTCACTATATGATTGACCGCCGGTCAGAAAGTGGTATGATATGGACAAGCAATGAGGGAGTAACAGGCACACTGTGCGGCAGGCCGTCAGCCCGATGAACATCCGGTCTGCATGAAATTGTGAGACTCATCTGCGGCTTTGCTGCAGGAGTTCCGTACGGCCCAGATACAGCAAAGCAGAACTGTATCTGTTTTCTTTATATGAAAATGAGTATCATTAAAGAAAACTGTTCCTGAATAACTGGAGGTTATATGCTGCAAATTGAAAATCTCGTCAAAAGTTTCGATAACAAGGAAATCCTGCATGGTATTTCCCTCAACGTCAAGGACGGAGAAATCTTCGGATTCATCGGTCACAACGGCGCCGGCAAAACAACAACGATCCGCTGCGCGGTTGGTATCATTCCTTTTGAAAGCGGAAAGATCCAGATTGACGGAAGGAATATTCTCGATGATCCGATCTGGTGCAAAAGCGTCACAGCTTTCCTGCCCGACAATCCCGACCTCTATGAGAATCTGACCGGTATCCAGTATCTGAACTTTATCGCTGATATCTTTGAGATGACAGCGGAAACACGTATGGACAAGATCACGGCGATCGGCCGTGAACTGGAAATATATGACAGTCTGGGCGATCAGATCAAGTCACTGTCGCACGGCATGAAGCAGAAGGTGGCTCTGATCAGTGCCTTCATGCACGATCCGCGTCTGCTGGTGCTGGATGAGCCGTTTGTCGGCCTTGATCCGAAAGCATCCTTCATTATGAAAAACAAGCTGCGTGAACTTTGCGACAACGGCGGCAGTGTATTCTTCTCTTCCCATGTTCTGGAAGTTGTCCAGAATCTGTGTGACGAGATCGCCATCATCAGGCAGGGCAGTATCATTATGAACGGCAAGACGGAAGAGATCCTGCAGTCCGGTGAATCGCTGGAACAGATCTTCCTCGATACGGAGAACATCGCATCATGAAACGGATGCTGACACTTACCAAAACGCAGCTGCTGAATCTGTTCTTTCAGAGCCGCTCGGGAAAGAAATCGAAAATTCCGCCCATCGTGATCAGCTGTCTGGTCATGTTCGGACTTTCCCTGTATTACAGCTGGATCTTCGCAGATATGATGGAAACCCAGGCCCATGCTGTTCCGTATATGGTCAGCATTCTCGGCACGGTCATTATCTTCATGAGCGGTATCTCGGGATCACAGGGCATGCTGTTCGGTTTCAAGGATTATGACAGCCTGATGGCACTGCCGGTGACAGAGCGTGATATCGTGACGTCCAAGATCGTCGTCTACACGTTCATGCAGTATCTGTATTCCTTCTTCCTGGTGATTCCGGCCATGCTTATTCACGGCTACCGGATCAGTGCCAGTGTGTTCTACTATTTCCGGGTCATTCTGTGTTTCCTGCCGTTCCCGCTTCTGCCGATGGTTCTTTCCGCTCTGATCGGCATCGCTTTTCAGAAACTGACAGCCGGCAAGCGCTATGGCAAACTGCTGCAGAACGGCCTGACCATTGCCTTTATTGCCCTGGTATATTATTTTTCCTTTTCGTTTGGCGCTTCGGCCGGCAGCGGCCAGCCGGGCATGCAGGTGGGCGGCATCGCCGCTTTCCTGCCCAGTGCGAAATGGTACGTGGAGGGTGTCATCAATGCCGATATCCCGAAGCTTCTGCTTTTGTTCGGCATCGGCATTGCCGTCTATGTTCTCTTTATCCTGATCTATTCGCGTACGATCATCCGCGTCACCGCCCAGGGCATGCAGGGTTATCATGTCGCCAACTTCCGCCTGAAGAAGGTGAAACGTGCCGGTTCGCTCGGCGCTTTGATGCGTCAGGAATGGCAGCGTTATTTCAATAACTTCACATATTTCCTGAATACCTCAATGGGGATGATCGTTCTGATGATCATGTCGATCTATGTAATCTTCATAGATAATCCGATCAAGGATCTGATCACCGAACTGATGATAGAAAGGGGAGACGTGCTGGCTAAAATCTGGCAGACGTTCATTCTGGCCATTTCGTGTGTCGGCAGTATGACCTGCACGACCGGTGTGTCAATTTCCCTGGAAGGTAAGAGTCTCTGGATCCTGAAGTCGATCCCGGCTGATGTCAAAGAGATCTTCCTGGCCAAGATCATGGTCAATGTGATCCTGATCATGGTACCGAGCACACTGTCGCTGCTGGGTCTTGGCATCGCTTTCCATCTGCCGCTGCTTTACTATATTGTGGGTATTGTGATGCTGGCAGCCACTGCTCTGTTCATCAGTATGCTGGGTCTGCTGATCAACCTGCGCTTTCCGAAACTGGAATTTGACAGGGAAGTCGTCGTCATCAAACAGTCTCTGTCGGCGTTTTTGAGCATCATGATTCCGATGTTCCTGGCGGTAGGCATCATGATTCTGTTCTTCATTACAAATATGGAATACTTCTACTGGATCATGGCGTTTTTTATCGCGGCTGATCTCATCCTGGTCTTCCTGCTGCTGAAATACGGCACCGAACGGTTCAGAAGACTCGCATAAGACAATGCCAGAAGGTATAATGATTACGGAGGAATAAGTGTGATGAAAGACTTAAAAGGAACAAGAACCGAACAGAATCTCGCAGCTGCTTTCGCCGGTGAAAGCCAGGCCCGCAACAAATACGACTACTGGGCAAGCAAGGCCAAAAAAGAAGGCTATGAGCAGATCGCTGAAATGTTCACGCTCACCGCTCTGAATGAGAAGGAACATGCCAAGATGTGGTTCAAATACCTGCAGGGCGGCGCCATCAAATCGACACCGGAGAACCTGCTCCAGGCAGCCGAAGGCGAGAACTACGAATGGACAGACATGTACAAGGAATTCGCTGAGATCGCTGACGAGGAAGGCTTCCCGGAAATCGCGGCCCAGTTCCGCGGTGTCGGCGGCATTGAAAAAGAACATGAAGAGCGCTACAGAAAACTGCTGGCCAACCTGAACAGCGGCGAAGTATTCGTCCGTCAGGATGAAGTGACATGGCAGTGCCGCAACTGCGGTTATACAGTAACCGCCAAGGAAGCACCGGAAGAGTGTCCGGTATGCGCGCATTCCAGAGCTTATTTCGAGATCAAGCGCGATAATTATTGATTCTGAAGAAGAGGGAAACCTCTTCTTTTCAGTCATCGGGAGTTATCATGTTCAGATTCTGTGATAGGATATAGGACGAAAAGAGAAGGAGTGAAGAAAATGAGCAAACATTTTGAATATGCTGCCCAGGGTGTATGTTCTTCCCGCATCATTCTGGATATTGACGGAGATACAATTGAAAACATGCAGGTCATCAATGGCTGCAACGGCAACCTGAAAGGTATTTCCGCTCTCGTCAAAGGCCGCAAGGCAGACGAAGTGATCAATGCCCTGGAAGGCATTACCTGCGGTGCAAAGCCGACATCCTGTCCGGATCAGATCGCAAGGGCTCTGAAATCATATCTTGCCCAGCAGTAAGCAGCGGTATCGCTGCTTTTTTTCTGATTTGTCATTCCCGGCATTAACTGTTAGAATTCTTTTATTGTAAAGGAGGGAATATGGAACTTGTCATTATGATCCTGGTGCTGGTGCTCGATCTTTTCAGCAAGCATCTTGTCCAGGTCACGGAAAGTCTGCATCATGTCGTTCTGATCGACGGCTTTTTCCATATTACCTATGCGCAGAATACCGGCATGGCCTGGTCAATGCTTTCCGGACAGATTCCGTTTCTTTCTCTGGTCAGCGCTCTGGCTATCGGTTTCATGCTGTATTACCTGTATGTGAAAAAACCGGACAAGCTGAGCCGTATCGCCCTTGCCCTGATGATCGGCGGCGCGGCCGGCAATCTGTTTGACAGGCTGTATTTCGGCTATGTCCGGGACTTTCTGGACTTCTATATTTTCGGATATGATTTTCCGATCTTTAATATCGCGGACAGCGCGCTCTGCATCGGCGTGTTTCTGCTGGCACTCGCAACACTGAAGGAAGATAAGAAGAATTATGGCACTGATAAAATGGACCGTTGAAGAAGATACGGATGTCCGTCTGGACAAATATCTGGCAGATACCCACGACCTCTCCCGCAGCCGGGTGCAGCAGCTGGTGAAGGAAGGCCGCATCATGGTTGACGGCAAACCGGTCAAGGGGTCTTTCAAACTGAAAAAAGGCCAGGTGATTGAATGCGATATACCGGAAGACAGGGAAATTGACGTGCTGCCGCAGGATATACCGCTCGACATTCTTTATGAAGACAGCGACATCATCGTCGTCAACAAAGGCAAGGGGATGGTTGTCCATCCGGCGCCTGGTGTCTATGAAGGAACACTGGTCAACGCACTGCTGTATCACTGCAAGGATCTTTCCGGCATCAACGGCTATATCCGGCCCGGCATTGTCCACCGCATCGACAAGGACACGACCGGCTGCATCGTCGCCTGCAAGAACGATCTGGCCCACGAAAGCATTGCCCGTCAGCTGGAGGACAAGACATGTCACAGGGAATATCAGGCCATTGTCATGGGCAACATTCCGCATGATGACGGACTGATCGACGCGCCAATCGGCCGTGATCCGCGTGACCGTCAGCGTATGACTGTCACCGAGAAGAACAGCCGTGAAGCCCGCACCCATTTCCATGTCAAGGAGCGTTTCTATTCCGCAACCTGGGTCGAATGCGCGCTGGAAACCGGCCGCACCCATCAGATCCGCGTTCATATGCGCTATATCAATCATCCTGTCATGGGTGATGAAAAATACGGCAAGCCATGCCGCTATATGGATACCCAGGGACAGGTGCTTCATGCCTCGGACCTGACGCTTGTCCATCCCCGCACCGGTGAAACGATGCACTTCCATGCACCGCTGCCGTCCTATTTCGAAGAACTTCTGGAAATTCTCAGAAAAGAAAGGGATCTGGCATGAAGCAGGCAAAGGACAGACCGATCGTTACATTTGTTGTCGGCATCGTCTGTATTCTGATTTTCGCGGCCATCCGCTTTCTGCGCTTTGCCGGTGATGCGGAAGCTGCCATTCTCCTTGGCGCCTATTACAAACCGTTTATTATCGCCGGTGAATTCTGGCGTTTCCTGACAGCCGGTTTTGTCCATATTGATCTGTGGCATATTCTGATGAACATGATGGCCCTGCGTAATCTGGGCATGTTCATGGAAAAGATCACCGGCCGCTGGCGTTACCTCGCGATCCTGCTGCTGTCGATCATCGGCGGCAACGTCTTCTTCTTTATCATGTCGCACCAGACCTATGCGGTCGGTCTTTCCGGCGGCTTATATGGTCTGATGGCCGGCTACACACTGCTGATTCTCTACAGCGGCAGCTGGCGTGATCCGCGTATCATGAGTTCACTGATCAGCGCCTATCTGATCAACCTGATGATCAACTTCATGCCGCAGGTAGCCGCGGCTGCCCATGCCGGCGGTTTCTTCACCGGTCTGCTGGTGACCGGTATCCTGCTGCCTCTGAAAGATCAGAAGGCGAAGTACCATTACGGATTCTGTCTGCTTCTGCTGATCGCGGCAATGGGCTATCTGATTCCGAAGAATGCCTTTATCGACGAAGACAAGATCTACGCGAAGAGCGATATCGAGGTGCTGCGCTATGAAAAAGAGATCGGTCTTGGGCAGCATGCTGAGAAAATCGCCGCGAATCTTGATACGATATATACGGTTGATTATCAAATATACAAAAAGGTCATGGAGGACTGAACATGGAAAAACGAGCGGATGTACTGAACTGGGATGAATACTTTATGGGTCTGGCCCATCTTTCAGCCCTGCGTTCCAAAGATCCCAACACAACCGTCGGCGCCGCGATCGTCGATGAAAACCACCGGGTCGTATCGGTCGGCTACAATGGTTTCCCGAAAGGATGTTCCGATGATGAGTTTCCCTGGGACAGAGAAGGGGATACGCTGGAAACAAAATACGTCTATGTCGTTCATGCCGAACTGAATGCCATTCTGAATTCCAAATGGCCGGTCACGGGATGCACGATCTATGTTTCACTGTTCCCGTGCAACGAATGCGCCAAGGCGATCATTCAGTCTGGTATCCGCCGCATTGTCTATGAATCAGACAAATACAACGGTGTCGATACGAATATCGCATCCAAGCGTATGCTGAAAGCCGCCGGTGTCGAGCTGTGCCGGCTGGAGAATACGATCGAACTGAATATCAGGAAAATTCCCAATCCGGAACTGTAAGAAAGACAAATGAAAAAAGCTGCATATGGAATTGTTCTTCCGTATGCAGCATTTTTTTGCTCAGTGCAGGATCGGCATCACGTATCCGGCTTCTACTGAATTGTAGATCGGGCTGATGCCGTTTTCTCTGCCTTTGATCATATCCCTGTAATTGTGCCTGCGGTTCAGGACATTTGTGGAATATTCAACCTTGCAGATAATGTTCGGCAAGAAGTGTTTAGCCAGATTTTTGGTGGCGGTCATGAGCATGTTGTGATTTGTCATTGCAAATACCTCCTATCTATTTTTTGCAAACTAACTGTAGCATTGAAAAATTTGCAAAAACAGTCGAAAAGCCCTATTTTTACGCATTTTCTGCACTTTTTATGTAAAGAAAAACAGACTTTTCAATGCCTGTCTGAAATATCTTCAAGGGGAGAAATGAAACTGATTTTCACAAAAAATACACAATTCCGCTGTTTTGGAGTCTGAAAATGAAAAGAGATAGATTTGTTTCAGAGAGACTGAAAAGGTTTCAGATCGATTGCTTTTTGAATTGATTTCCACAAACTCACATTTGTTTGCGAATGAGGAACAAATTGTGAGTGACAAATGCAATAATACCTTTAAAACAAGCACTTTTCAGTTTGTGAAGATTTTAGTGTTTTATATACTATGTTTCTGATTCAGAAACAAACCGGTGATAAAAACACGGAAACAGAGGCTTCCGGAAAGAAAAATGAAACAATTGTCATGAATACAAAAAAGGAAGGATCTCAGTCCTTCCGGTATTTTTCCAGGTTTTCGGTGTTTTTGAAATGCATCTTGGCAACTTTGTACATTTCCTGATAGCCGTATTTCTGAACGAATGCCTCGGCGAAGCGGTCCGCATCTTTGCCGGCGCCTTTCTGGAATTCCATCTGGTATTTCTCGTTCATGGCATCGATCGAGCGCAGGAAAGCATAGCGGGCGATGACACTGGCGGCGCCGACCGCGATGTATTTGTCTTCCGCCTTGGTTTCAAAATGAATGCCGCCGATGATCTTCGGCTCGTTCTGGATGTAACGGTAATAGAGCTGTTCCGGCGTGAACTGGTCGATGACGCGGAAGTCGGGCAGCGGCATGCGTTTCGAGAGATTGACATAAGCCTGATTATGCATCTTGGCCTTGATCGCGTTCATGTTGTTGCTTTTATGCACCTCGTTGTAGCGGCTGTTGTCGAGGATCAGCAGGCTGTGCGGCAGCACTTCCGTGATCTTCGGTGCGACGGCGCGGATATGGGCATCGGTCAGCGCTTTGGAATCGCGGATGCCGAGATCCTCCAGCAAAGCGGCGTTTTCTTTATTCACGATGGCAGCACAGACACAGACAGGTCCGAAATAGTCACCGGTGCCGACTTCGTCGCTGCCGGCCTGCGGCAGGGTGTCAACTGCGGCATGATCAAAGGGTGCGGCATAAACAGCCGCGTCTTTGCCCTGAAAGACGGTCTTGCCGGATTCATAACAGGTAATGACACAGTTTTCGACACGCAGCTGCCATTTGGCGTAAGCCGGTGCCTTGCTTTGTGATTCCCGGAATGCCGTGAAGAGTTTTTCTTCCTGGTCCGGTGTAAGTTTCAATGTAATCGAAGTGCTCATGGGACTATTCTAACATCAGTTTTGCTTTGCGGAAATGATTTGGTATCATAGGGTGGAAAGCAGGTAAGCGAAGATATGTTTGAAGTGACAGACAGCTGGCTGATGCCGGCCAATATAGCTATCGCGGCAGTGTTTCTGCTGTTTTTCTTCATGGGTATGCATAAGGGGTTACTGCGTCAGGCGGTTTCCCTGATCGGGACGATCGCTTCCTTTTACGGTTCCTGGCTGCTCTCGTCCGTGCTGGCGAAGTACATCCGGATCTGGCCTCAGGAGTGGGCGATCCTGCAGGATACACCTTATGCTGAGGCGGCCGTGTTCTATCTGAATCAGATCAGCTGGCTGGTTGCCGTCTTTCTGGTGCTGCGGCTGCTCTTTGTAATGTTTGACAAACTGGCCAAAGGTCTTTCCGAAATACCGCTCATTGACGTCGTTGATGATATCGGCGGTGGTGCGGTCGGTATCGTGGAAGCGGCACTGCTTTGTGTCGTATTCACGATTTCTCTGGGAACACCTTTCTTTACCAACGGCATCATCCTGAAAGACGAATCATTGCTGAAGCCGGTCAATGAAGTTACCGGCATGGTGTTCCGGCAGTTTGTTTCACCGGTCATCAATGGTGATACATTGCGGAATCTGTATGAACAGGGTTCCAAGATCACCGAGGAACAGCGGATCAACCTGGAAAACTGGATGAAGGAAAACGGCATTGATCCGATCGACAACAGCGTTTCCTATGTCCCCGACCTTACCTATGAGGTCAGGCTATGAACGCCGAGCACAGCCTTGAACTGCATGTCATCCGCGCACAGATGGAACAGCTCTGTGCTTTTTCACTTGGCAAACAGAGGATCCGGGAGGCGCATCCTTCCTTCGAACCGCTGGTTATCAGACGGCTGAACGAATGGATCAGGGAAGCACTGGAAGCGGTCCGTAAATATGACACGATGCCGTTTGCCGGTATCCGTGATCTCAGCGAACCGCTGCAGAACGCGCAGAAGGGCAGAATCCTCACCGCGCAGGATATTCTTAACGAGATCCAGTTCATACAGGGTATCCGTGGTATCCTTGTCTATCAGAAAAGTCTGAGTGAAGTGTCCCACGTGCATCTGGACGATCTGATCAATACTCTGACAGTTCATCAGAAATGTGAGACCTTCCTGAAAAAATGCATCAACGAATACGGGGAAGTCATGGACAGCGCCACGCCTGAACTGGCAGCCGTCCGTTCGGCTTTGCGCCGTATTGACGGTGAGATTGCTTCGGTGGCTCAGCGTTTTCTGCAGGCCCATGGTGACGCCGTTGTGGATTCGATCATCACTTACCGGAGCGGCCGGGCAGTCGTGCTTGTGCGCGCCTCTGATAAAAACAGCTTCGGCGGCATGATCCACGGTGATTCTTCCTCCGGTCAGGCATCCTATGTTGAACCGGCTTCTTTTGTGGCTGTCAACAACCGCAAGCAGGAACTGCTCAACCGCCAGGATGAAGAAGTGCAGCGGGTGCTGCGCATGTGCACCGACGCGACCGCTGAAGTGGCCACGGAAGAGCTGGCCAATCTTGAAACCTGCGCCATTCTTGACGAGATCTTCGCCAAGGCTTTGTGGGGCTCGCAGCGGGAAGCCTGTGCCGCGGTGCTCAGCGAAACAAGCGAACTGAAACTGACGAGAGCCAGACACCCGTTGATCGATCCGGAAAAGGTTGTCGCCAATACATACCATCTGGCTGATCCCTGCCGGGTATTACTGATCACCGGACCGAATACCGGCGGCAAGACCGTCAGTATGAAAGTCATCGGTCTTTCCGTGCTGATGACTTATGCCGGCATGCCGGTGACAGCGGATGAAGCGGTGATTCCGTTCTTTGATCAGATCTTTGTCGACATCGGTGACGATCAGAGTGTCGTGTCTTCGCTGTCCTCCTTCAGTGCCCATATTCAGAAACAGGCTGAGATGTGCCGCAAAGCGACCGCTGACAGCCTGATCCTGCTGGATGAAGTCGGCAGCGGCACTGATCCGCGGGAAGGTGAAGCACTGGCGATCGCCATTCTCAACGAACTGCGTGAGCGGCACTGCATGACTGTGGCGACGACGCACTACGGAAGACTGAAAGCCTACGGCCGCCGGCATGATGATATACTGGTAGCCAGCGTTGAATTCGACATGCAGAAACTGGCGCCGACCTATCGCTATATGGAAGGAACGACCGGTCAGTCCAATGCCCTGGAAGTCGCCCAGCGCTATGGTCTGCCGTCCTCGATCATCAAATACGCGCGTTTTCTGAAAGATCAGTCACGCAGTGAAGAGGACCGGCTGATCGAACGTCTGGAAACGCAGGTCAGTGAGAATACACGGCTGCAGGAAGAACTGCAGAAGAAGATCGCCGAGGCGGAAGAAAAGGAAGCCCGCCTGAAGAAGGAAGAAAACCGGCTGGCCCGCGAAAAGGACAGACTCAAGGCGCAGTATGAAAAGGAAGCGAAGGAATATCTCGAAAGTGTCCGGGAGGAAGCTGATGAGATCCTGGCCAGACTGCGCAGCCAGCAGGATGTCAAATATCACGAAATGATCGAACTCAGGCATGAGATCGACGGTCTGCAGGAAAACGAACGGCCGCAGGACATGCCCGAGCAGGAATATGAATACAAGGTCGGTGACGCTGTTGAACTCAGAGACAACGATCAGGTATGCGAAGTCATTAAGATCGGCCGCAAGGATCTGACCATCCTGATGAACGGCCGGGAGATCCGGGTGAAAAAGAATCAGATCCGGCCCAGCACGCACATTATTCCGAGAATGAAAAAGAAGCCTTCCGCCACGATTCATATCGCTTCCCACGATATCTTCGCCAGCATGCCTTCCCAGTGCAATCTGATCGGCATGCGGGTCGATGAGGCAATGGAAGCGATGGCGGACTACTTTGATCAGGCCAAACTGCATGGTCTGAAGAATTTTCGCATCATCCACGGTGACGGAACCGGCCGGCTCCGCAAAGCCGTACATGAAAAACTCAGAAACGATCCGTCGGTAAAGGAATTCCGGCTGGGCATGCCGCAGGAAGGCGGCACCGGCGCGACGGTCGTTGAATTGAAATAAAGTATGGATAAAGAGTATATCAAAGCAAAACTGCGTAATCTGCCGCATCAGCCTGGCAGTTATCAGATGAAGGATAAATACGGGGAGATCATCTACGTCGGCAAGGCCAAGGATCTGCATGCCCGGGTGAATCAGTATTTCGTCGGTGCCCATGACTTCAAGACGACCCGCATGGTCGCCAGCATCGAGGATTTTGATTTCATTGTCACCGCCACGGAAAAAGAAGCGCTGGTTCTGGAAATCAATCTGATCAAGAAATACCGTCCCAAATACAACATCCAGTTCATCGATGACTCCAGCTATCCCTATATCAAACTGACGAGGGAAAAATATCCGCGGCTGATGATCGCAAGAGATACCCGCAAGGACCGCAAGGCTAGATATTTCGGTCCTTTTCCTGATGCCGCGGCGGCCCGCAACACACTCAAGCTGCTTCAGAGTCTCTATCCGTTCCGCCGCTGCACCCGTCTGCAGGACAAAGTCTGTCTGTACTATCACATGGGACAGTGTCTGGGACCGTGTGTCTATGACATCGAAGACAGCGTCTATGAAGAAATGACTGACGCGGTCACCAGATTCATGAACGGTGATATCCGCGACATTGAAAATGACCTGAAGGAAAAGATGTACGCGGCCAGTGCCGAACTTGCATTTGAAAAAGCCCAGGAATACAAGGAGATGCTGGATTCCATTCATGCGGTGGCAGGGGATCGGCAGAATATCGAAAAGGACAACCGCGGTTCCCGCGACGTCTTTGCCTGGCATGCGGAAAAGGGCTACATGGCGATTACCGGCTTTCTGGTCCGTCGCGGCATTATCCTGAACAAGGAGTTCCGCCTGCGGCCGCTGTATGGTGATCCGCATGACGAGTTCATCAGTTTTCTGTCCCAGTACTATCAGGATCATCCGGCTGCCCGTGAGCTGGTCCTTCCGCAGGGAACCGATCTCGACGCCCTGGCCGAACTGATCGACATGCCGCTGTTCCAGCCGCAGCGCGGCTACAAGAAAAAGCTGATCGACATGTGTGTCGAAAATGCCAGAAAGCAGCTGGAACTGAAATTCAATACTGTCGAAAAACAGAACACTGTCACCGATGAGGCAGTCCGGCAGCTCAGTGATCTGGCCGGCCGCGAGATGTCCCGCGTTGAACTGTTCGATAACTCGCATATCAGCGGCTCCTTCACAGTCGCCAGCTGTGTCGTCTATGACGACGGCCAGCCGAACCGCAAGGAATATCGTCTTTACAAACTGCATACCGCCAACAGCGACGTTGACTCAATGAAGGAAGTCGTTTACCGGCGCTATTTCCGGCTCCTGAAGGAAGAGGGCAGAATGCCGGACGGCATCCTCGTCGACGGCGGCTGGACACAGATCGAAGCGGCCAAAGAGATCCTTGACGGTCTGGGCCTCAGCGATACGATCAAGATCATGGGTCTCGTCAAGGACGACCACCACAATACGAACGCCCTGATGGATACAGACGGCGAAGTGTTTGATATCGACAAGAACTCCGGTCTGTTCTTCCTTCTGACCAGAATGCAGGATGAAGTGCACCGCACGGCGATCACTTATCACCGCAAGCTGCGCGCCAAAGCCCAGACCCGTTCGATCCTTGATGAGATCGAAGGTGTCGGACCGAAACGGAAACGGCTGCTGCTGAAGACCTTCCGCAATTTCACCGGTCTGAAAGAAGCCAGTGAAGAGGAAATCGCCGGCGTCGTTCCCCAGGAAGTCGCCCGCCGCGTCTATCAGGCACTCCATGAAGATGTCAGCGATGCTTTTGCAGAATGACCGGAAACGGTCATTTTCAGATTGTCCGTGCGAAGCGCATCCTTTAAAATGAAAAAAGAAAGAGGTTATCGGCGGCCGCTTTTGCGGCTTCCGTTCAACAGGGAGTATAATGCCATGTCATATGCACTGATCAGCAACACCAGCAATTGCAAGAATTGCTATAAATGTATCCGTTACTGTCCGGTCAAAGCTATCTCGTTTGAAAACGACAAAGCTTCGATCATTCATCTTGACTGTATTCTCTGTGGCACATGCTATCATATCTGCCCGCAGAATCTGAAAAAGATCCGCAGTGACAGCGCTCTGGTAAAACAGATGATCGCTTCCGGCGCGCCGGTAGTCGCATCCGTGGCACCGAGTTTTGTCGCGTATTACGAAAACTGCGATATGGAAACGATGACCAGGGCCCTTCAGAAACTGGGCTTTCAGGGCTGTGAAGAAACAGCAATCGGCGCCACCATCGTCAAGAAGGCTTATGACGAAATGCTGGAGGAAGACCATGATGTCATTCTGTCCACCTGCTGTCATTCCGCCAATACGCTGATCAAGCGTTATTATCCGGATCTTCTACCGCTGCTGGCACCGGTGCTTTCACCGATGTTGGCGCACGGTAAGGATATCAAGAGCCGTATCCCGGGTGCGAAGACCGTCTTCATCGGACCCTGCATTGCGAAAAAGGACGAGGCTGATCAGCATGCGGATCTGATTGACGCGGCTCTGACCTTCGAAGAACTGGACGCAATGCTTGCGGAAGCCGGCATTGAGATGGAAGAGACCGATTCACCCATCCGGATCGAAAAGTCGAAAGCCCGTCTGTTCCCGACGACCGGCGGCGTTCTGAAGACGATGGAATGCGCCAGCCGGAATTATGAGTATCTGGCGGTGGACGGCGTTGAGAATCTGATGCGCATGGCCGAGGATATTCAGGCCGGCCGCATTCATAACTGCTTTATCGAAATGTCCGCCTGCGCGGGGAGCTGCGTCAACGGACCGGTCGTCGTCAGCAAGCAGAAGAGTATTGCCAGCGGCACGATCGCCGTGCGGCAGTTTGCCGGTAAGGAAGACTTCGACTGCTATCAGGTACAACCTGATGAAATCGGCTGTGCTTATGAGGACGATCACCGTCACAGAGTCACGCCGAGTGAAGAACTGATCGAAAAGACGCTGGTCAAAATGAACAAGGAAGATCCCGTCAACCGCCTCAACTGCGGCAGCTGCGGTTATGATTCCTGCCGTGAGAAGGCAATCGCGATTATCCGCGGCCGTGCCAATCCTGACATGTGCCTGCCGCTGATGATGGAAAAGGCAGCTTCGATGTCCGACAAGATCGTATCCAATTCGACGAACGGTCTGATGGTTCTCGATGAAGACCTGCATATCCAGCTGATCAATGACCGGATGTGCCGGCTGCTCGGCGGTGTGAAATCAGCTGATCTGATCGGTCAGCAGGTCACTGCCATCCTCGATCCGTTTGATTATCTGGATGCATTGAGCGGTGATAAGGTCAACGCCCGCAAGCAGCATCTGGAACAGTACGGCAAGTGGGTCGAGAATACCGTGATCTTTGACAAGAAGTTCAATGTCCTGATCTGCATCATGCGCGACATCACGAAACATGAAGAGGATGCTCTGAAGCAGAAGCAGCTGATCGAAAAGACAATGATGGTCGCTGACGAAGTACTGAATAACAATATGATGACCGTTCACGAGATTGCTTCGCTGCTTGGTGAAACAGCCGCCCAGACCAAGGTCGCCCTGACCACCCTGAAGGAGACGATCAATAATGAATGACGCCATGTATATCGAATGCGGCTGGCAGTCCGTCAATCATGTCGGTGAACAGCTGTGCGGCGACAATGTCAATATCGTGGATGTCAATGAGAATTCCCGCGTCATGGTCCTGGCCGACGGCCGGACGCTGCTGGTCGGTGTCAAGGCCAACATTCTTTCGACCCTGACCGCCAAGATGATGTCCGAGATGCTGGCCGGAAACGTCCATCTGACTGACTGCGTTGACACGGTCATTTCGACACTGCCGGTCTGCCGGGAAAGGGGCGTCGCCTATTCGACGTTCTCGATTGCCCAGATGTGGGACGACGGTCTGATCCGTGTATTCAACTTCGACAATCCCAAGCCGTTCATCATCCATAAGGGCGTGGCGATCCTGCCGGACTATGAAACGATGGAGATATCCGGCCGCAAGATCGACTACTGTTCGTTTGAAGCGGATGAGAATGACTGTCTGTTCATGATGAGTGACGGCACGATCAATGCCGGTGCCGGTGAGATCCTCAACTACGGCTGGCAGCTGCCGCAGATCATGGACTTCATGGAAGGCATGTATCAGCCGTTTGTCTCCGCCAAGGCACTGGCGACGATCCTTGTTGACCGCTGCAATATTCTTTACAACAACAAGCCGGGTGACGATACGACAGCGGCTGTCGTCCGCATCCGGAAACACCATTCAGCCGCGCTGATGGTCGGTCCCGCCAGCAACCGGGAAGATGATGAACGCATGGTGAAAGATTTCCTGAATGAGGAAGGAACGCATATCGTCTGCGGCGGCACGACTGCCAAAGTCGTCTCCAAGGTCACGCAGAAGGATATTGAGATCGTGACACTGGACGGGGATGACAGCGGCATCCCGCCGATCTCCAAGATCGAAGGCATCGACCTGGTCACGGAAGGTATGATCACCCTGCACAAGGTATATGAATACGCCCAGGACTGGCTTGGTGAGAACAAATCGTATTTTGACTGGAACTACCGCATCGACGGTGCTTCATTGCTGGCCACCGAACTGCTGGAAAAGGACACGGATATCACATTCTATGTCGGCTGTGCCGTCAATCCCGCCCACCAGGAAGATGATTCGCTTGGCTTCAAGCTGAAGCTGCAGCTGATCGACAATCTGGCAGCCATCCTGAAGAAGATGGACAAAGAGGTGAAGGTCAGATACTTCTGAAACACCTTTAGACAAAAGAATAAAAAAAGAGAGGAACACTTCAAGGTGTTCCTCTTGTCGTATTCCGGAATTATCTGACAATGACTTTGGCGACGGCTTTGGCGATACGCTTTTCGTCCCGCTTTCTGTCTAGGTAGCGGCGGGTCGCTTTCTCGTAGCCTTTGATGCCTTTCAGTTCATCGTCGTTTTTATAGATCAGATGGATGGCCAGCAGGATCGGCAGGATCGTCAGCAGCGGCTGCATATTCTTTTTGGTAACCTCGGATGTTTCATTGATGACTTCCGATTTGATATCCATCAGTTTCAGCTGCAGATCCAGATCCTCAAGCACCGGCTGCATTTCCTGAGCGGCTTTCGCTGCTTTGAGAAGCTTGCCGAGCAGAACGATGAGCATGATGAAGACGAGGGCGATGGATGCATATAAAATATAAAAATCATACGGATGCAGATTGATATTCATAACGATACCTTCCTGTTGTCATTATCGTACCATTAAATTCACCTGTGTGTCATATCAACTTTCTGGTTTCCCCCAAAAGGCAGGACAGTTATAATAGTCATATGGAAAAAACAATCACGATCATCCTTGTGTCCGACAATCACGGCCAGGCGGAAGGCCTGCAGTATCTGCGCCGTACTTACAGTAACGCGGATTATTTTATTCACTGCGGTGACGCAGAACTGCCGACCTATCTGATGGACGGTTTTCTGGTGGTGCAGGGGAACAATGACGGCTGGCAGCAGTTCCCCATGCGCAAGGTCATTCCCGTTGGCGAACACAATATATATATCTGCCACGGTCACCGTGACATGTTTTACGGACGTTTTGAAATGCTGGCAGACAGATGCAAAGATTTCGGCTGTGACATCGGCTTTTTCGGTCATTCCCATATTCCGTTTGACAAGACTGTCAAAGGGGTGCGGCTTTTGAATCCGGGTTCTATCTGGCATAACCGGGATGGATCACCGGCTTCCTATATGATCGTGAAACTGAAGGGAAAAGAAGTTGATGTGCAGCTGATGCGCTACAAAAAATAAATCCGTTCTTGAAAAGCAGGCTGTACTTTGATATATTATTAGCGCTGTCGTTGTAGCTCAGTTGGATAGAGCACCCGCCTTCTAAGCGGACGGTCAAGAGTTCGAGTCTCTTCAACGACGCCATGTTAAATCGCCATCAGATCCTGCTGGCGATTTATTTTTTAGGGAAAACATATGGAAGACTATTACCGTGAAATCCTCGATGAAATCGATAGCCTGATGAAGGAAGATCGCCTGCAGCAGGCATTTTCGCTGCTTGAAAAGGAACTGGAGATGCCCTATATCCCGCCGGAAGCGGAAGAAAAGATGCAGAAGATGCGCAAAGATCTGATCTACCGGATGGCGGAAGACAGGGAACAGTATGAACTGTCGCTGGACGCGCTTCTGAAGCGGCTGAAGGGAAAGCCGCAGACCCAGCTGGCCGCGGCGGCCGCGCTTTCCGAACGGAACCTGCGCTCCTGCTATCTGGAGATCAACGACTGGCTGAGCAAGGATCCCCAGCCGGAAGCGGCGGCACTGATCATCGAAGCAATTGCCGAGCAGGAAATCAACGAAGAATTCACATTGATGAAGAATGGCGTGGAATATACGTTCTGGGGTACCGATGTCATACCGGTCGCCCACAGCAAAGGCTTTCATAAAGCCATGAAGCTGCTGGAGGAATGGATTGGCAGCGATCATCCGGATCTGTTTGAAATGTGCCGCACGGTACTGATCCATGAAGTATATCTGTTTCTGCCGCTTTCCTATGATGAACAGGAAGGGGAGGAACTGGCGCTTTCCGTCCTGGATCAGGTCAGCGCCCTGATGGACGAGGGAGAAACAGCCGCCCGGATCCGAAGCCAAATCGGGCAATCAAAGAAGAATTAGCACTTTTATGTTGACAGTGCTAACACCCGTATGTATGATATTAGCAGGCAAAGTGCCAGAGTGCTAAAAACTGCGTATGCTTTTCATGGCAGACTTGCCTGAACTCTGTTATAATATTTCGGCGAAAAGAAGGAGTTAATATTATGTCAATTTGGACACTGAAAGAAAAATCTGTCGGAGAACTCGTTGTAGTCATCGAGGGCGATGATTGGAAGAGAGCCGTTGCCAAGGCTTTTAACAAACTGGCTAAGACTGTTGTCATCGACGGTTTCCGTAAAGGAAGCGCCCCGAAGGCTCTGCTGGAAAAGAGAATCAGCGCCGGCGAACGTTTCATGCAGGCAATCGAAGACAGAGCAAATGACTGGATGAGAGCTGCCCTGGAAGAAAAGGGTCTGAAGCCGATCAGCCAGCCGCAGCTGGATGTCCGTGCTGTCGACGGTGATAAGGCGGAACTGGTATTCACCTTTGCCGTTGAACCGAAGGCTGAGATCAGCGACTATATCGGACTGGATTACCCGCTCGATGAAGTTACTGTTTCAGATGAAGAAATCGCTGAAGAAATCGACCGTATGAGAGAAAGCTATGCCGAGATGGAAGTCAAGGAAGAAGCTGCTGAAAACGGCGATACAGTCAATATCAACTACAAGGGATTCAAGGACGGCGTTGCCTTCGAAGGCGGCGAGGCTGAGAACTATGATCTGGTGCTCGGTTCCAATTCCTTTATCCCGGGCTTTGAAGAACAGCTGATCGGCGTCAAGGCCGGTGAAGAAAAAGACTTGAACCTGAAGTTCCCGGAAGACTATCACGCCGAGGATCTGAAGGGTGCTGAAGTCGTCTTCAAAGTCAGAGTCAATGAAGTTAAGACAAAGGTCCTGCCGGAGCTGAATGATGAATTCGCGCAGGATATCAACGCCAAGGATGTCAAGACCGTGGATGATCTCAAAGACATGGTCAGAAGCAGAATCGAAGAAAGAAAGAAGAGCGAAGCGGAAGCCAAGGCAGACAACGCCCTCAGCGAACAGCTGATCGAGAAGGTGAACGTTGAGATTCCGGATGTCATGATCGAAGATGAAGTCCAGGGTCAGATCAACCAGCTCGTCAACCAGCTGCAGCAGTACGGCATGTCCCTGACAGGTTATCTGCAGATGATGGGCCAGACAGCTGATCAGCTGAAAGACAGCTACCGCGGCAACGCCGAGAAGACAGTCAAGATGAGACTGGCTCTGGCGAGAATCGCTGAACTTGAAAATATCGAACCAACGGAAGAAGAGATCGAGACTGAATATCAGAATATCGCTTCCATGTATCAGATGAGCATCGATGATGTCAAGAAATACATCGACAAAGATATGCTGATAAACGACCTCAAGAATCAGAATGCTTACAAATTCGTAAAGGAAAATGCCAAGCACTGAGATCCGTTAAAACTTCTGCTGCAATCCTGAAATAAGACGCTCCTGCGTCTTATTTTTCCCAATACGAAGAAGGAGGTACAGGATGAGTGAAATGAATATACACGTACCTGTCGTCGCAACCCGCGGAATTATCGTTTTCCCGGGCCAGGATGTCATGATCGAAGTCGGCCGTCAGAAATCACTGTCGGCAGTGAGTCTCGCCTCACAGTCTTTCGACAGCATGGTATGGATCGTCTGCCAGAACGACATTATGGTCGATGATCCGAAAGAAGCAAATCTCTATACTGTTGGAACTCTGTCCAAGATCAAGGTCATCCGCAAGAAGGACGGTTTCATGCGCGTTACGTTTACCGGCATGAAGAGAGCCCGTCTGGTAAAACTGTACGATCAGCCTGACATGATGATGGCGGACATCGAAACGATGGAAGAGATCATCGGTGACCATCAGGAAGAAGTCGCACTGGTGCGGAAGATCGTCGGCGAGTTTGAGCATATGAACAATCTTTCGTCTGCCTTCCCGGCTGACGTGATCCATCAGCTGTCGCACGGCGTCAGCGCCCTGACCCTGACGGATCAGTTTGCCCAGTATTTCATGATGGACATGGAAACCAAGCAGAAACTGCTGGAAACACCGGAAGTCAATGAAAGAATGCTGATGATCATCGCCGAACTGGAGAAGCAGCAGCGCTTCTCCCAGATCGAATCGACGATCAATGACAAGGTCAAGGAACGGATCGACGACGGTCAGAAGGAATACTATCTGCGTGAAAAACTGAAGGCGATCAAAGAGGAACTCGGCGACGTCTCCAGCATGACTGATGATTCCGCCCAGTTAAGGGAAATGATCGAGAAGAATCCGTATCCGGATCACGTCAAGGAAAAAGCCAGAGAAGAACTGCAGCGCTATGAGATGCTGCCGCCGGGCAGCGGCGAGGCGAGTGTCGCCCGCAACTATCTCGACTGGCTGCTGAAGGTTCCCTGGTGGCAGGAAACAGATGACAACGAAGACCTCAAGGCGGTCAGAGGCGTTCTTGATGAAGACCATTACGGTCTGACCAAGGTCAAGGACCGCATCATGGAATACCTGGCTGTCAAGCAGATGACCGGAACGCTCAACGCGCCGATCCTGTGTCTGGTCGGTCCGCCGGGTGTCGGTAAGACTTCGCTTGCCAAATCCATTGCCCGGGCTCTGGAAAGACATTTCGTCAAGATGTCGCTGGGCGGCGTCCGTGACGAGGCCGAAATCCGCGGCCACAGAAGGACATATCTCGGTTCCATGCCGGGCCGTGTCATTCAAGGCATGAAGAAGGCCCAGGTAATCAATCCGGTCTTCCTGATCGACGAAATCGACAAGATGGGTGCTGATTACAAGGGCGATCCGAGTGACGCGCTTCTCGAAGTTCTTGATCCGGAACAGAACGCTCTGTTCTCCGATCATTATCTGGAAGAACCGTATGATCTTTCCAAGGTCATGTTCATCGCCACAGCCAACTATCTGGAAAACATTCCGGCGCCGCTGCGCGACCGTCTGGAAATCATCCAGCTGCCTTCCTATACGGAAATCGACAAGGTGAACATCGCACTTGCCCACCTGATTCCGAAGCAGCTCAAGGCCAACGGTCTGGATGCGTCCCAGTTCAAACTGCGCAAGAACGAGATTCTTTATCTGATCCGTCACTATACAAGAGAAGCCGGCGTGCGTCAGCTGGAGCGGGTGATCGCTTCGCTGTGCCGCAAGACGGTTCTCGCCATTCTGAACGGTGAAAAGAAAACGGTGACCATTACCAAAAAGCAGATCAATACCTGGCTTGGTAAAGAAATGTTTGAATATGGTTCCAAGGAAAAGAAGGATCAGGTCGGTGTCGTCACAGGCCTTGCCTATACGGAATTCGGCGGGGATGTCCTGTCAGTCGAAGTCAATTACTTTGACGGCAAAGGCGCGCTGATCATGACCGGTCAGCTTGGTGATGTCATGAAGGAAAGTGCTTCGATCGCACTCGACTATGTCAAGGCACATGCGGTTGAGCTGAAGATCGATCCGCAGTTCTTCGACAAGCATGACATTCATATTCATGTGCCGGAAGGTGCTGTGCCGAAAGACGGACCTTCTGCCGGTGTCACAATGACGACGGCGCTGGTTTCCGCCCTGAGCAATACAGCGGTTCACAGCGATCTGGCAATGACCGGTGAAGTGACGCTGCGCGGCAACGTGCTGCCGATCGGCGGTCTGCGTGAAAAATCACTGGCTGCCCATAGGGTAGGTATCAGTAAGATCCTGATTCCGAAGCTGAATCTGCGTGATCTTGATGAGATCCCGGATGCCGTCAAGGAAGATATCCGCTTCATTCCGGTCGAAAACGTTTCCCAGGTTCTCAAAGAAGCACTGGTGAAATAATGCAGTACCATGAAGCGAAACTGCTGGCAACAGCAGCGAATAAGAACCAGTGGCCGGATTCACAGCTGCCGGAGATCATCTTCTGCGGAAGATCGAACGCCGGTAAAAGCACGCTGATCAACGCTCTGGTCAACCGCAAAAACCTTGCTTACTCCGGCAAAACACCGGGTAAGACAAGACTGCTGAATTTCTTCACAGTCGATAACCGGGTCGTCTTTACCGACGCACCGGGATATGGCTACGCGACAAGTGACAAAGCCAGCGCGCTTCAGTTCGAAAAGCTGATCGATCCGTATTTCAAGGAGAGAGACGTTCTGAAAGGCATGATCCTGGTGGCTGACGCGCGGCGGGTGCCGAGTGAAGATGATCTGGCGATGATCGAATACGGCCGCTCGACGCATCAGGCAATCATTGTCGCCTGCACGAAAGCGGACAAGCTGTCGCATGGCGCCCTCGTCAGCAACATGAACAAGATCGCATCTGTGCTGGGTGTCAACCGCAAGGCGCTGATTCCGGTCTCCGCTCTGAAAAAGCAGGGTATGGATGAACTGTGGACAGCGATCGACAGAATGATTGAATAAGGGGCTGTAACGAATAAGAAACAGTCAAAAAAGAAATAAAAGCGTCTGACCTATAAAGGACAGGCGCTTTTACTTGGTATAATTTGAGTATGCAAGC